>JBIKKL010000671.1:0-3022 GCA_044360365.1 Burkholderiales bacterium
CGAATCGGCCAGACTTCTCCCTCCCAGGAGGAGTCGGCGCAGATCCCCGTCCGAAACTGTACGCTCGAAGCGGCCATCCTTCGTCACGAGCAGCAGCAGTCCGGCCCCGGACTTGTCGAGCGCCGACAGTGCATCCAGAATGCGGGTGCTGCGCTCGACACGAATGCTCTCAAGATCACGCAATGTGAGTCCCTCCGTGTGATCTGGCGGGCACACCGCAGACTGTTGCGCCGACAGCTACATCGGACGTCACGACGGCACCGGCCCCAATAACCGCATCATCGCCCACGCTGACGCCCGGCAAAAGATTGGCTCCGGCCCCGACCAGCACCCGGTCTCCCACCCGCACGCAACCTCCGAGCGTCGCATTCGGCGCGATGTGGGCGAACGCTCCGACACGGCACTCGTGGTCGACGATGCAACCGTGGTTCAGTATCGCGCCGGGTCCGATCGTTGCCTCCGGCGCCACAATGCTGCGGGCCGCCAGGAACGCGCCCTCGCCTACCACAGCAAATCTCGATACGACCGCTTCTGGATGCGTGATGGATCGCGCATGACCGCCGGCCACCCGGATGCGCTCGAAGAGCCGCTGCCGAACGCCGTTTTGACCGATAGCAACATGGAATGCCTTCGCGGAGATATCTGCATCGACGATTGGCACGGCGACGGGAAATCCGAGCACCCGTACGCCGGCGAGTGCGGGATTATCGTCGGTCAGAACAATGGCCGCAGCAGGAAACGCCGAGCTGAGCAGGGCGTCGACCACCACTTTGCCGTGCCCACCACTGCCGATGACATACACCGTCTCAGTACGCATTGGTTTTGTTCAACACACTGCGGTCAATCGAAACGCTGCGGAGCAGGCTGACGATCCGCCCTCCCGCCTGCCCGTCGCCATAGACGTTGCGCACCGGAACCCGACCGATCCGGAGCGAATCGTCCAGTGCTCCTGCGATTGCATCGCGCTCCAGCGCAACGTCGATCACGTTGTCGCTGCGCTGACGCAGATTCTGCCTCGACCCGACATTGACGACTCTGGTCCCGAAGCTGGCCGCCTCGATGATGCCAGCGCTCGAGTTGCCGACCATGACATCGACGGCTGCCATCCAGGAGGCGAAGGCCCGACGTCCGAGGTGCGTCTCGACACGCAATTTCGGATGGTCCGAACGACGAGCGTAAACGGCGCGTATATCTTCGCTCCCTGCGTCGGCGTTCGGCATGAGCACCAGAATCTGCAGGCCGCGCTCGAGCAATGCGTCGAGCAGGACCTGCGCACCCACGCTGGCTTCATCAGCTTCCTGCAGCACGGGGTGGTAAACCAGGAGCGCCATCGGCACATCCGGGTCGAAGCCCGCCTCGACTGCGAGCTGCCGCCTGTCCTTCGCAACCAATGACGTCAGTCCATCGAGTCCGGGAGCACCGGTCACCGTCACACGCTCAGGCAGCTCACCCATGCGTATCAGTCGCTCGCGGGCTTCAGCCGTCGCGACAAAATGATAATGACTCAGCTTCGAGATCGCGTGGCGTACCGGTTCGTCCACGGTACCGGAGCGCTCTCCTCCGTGTACATGGGCCACGACGATGTTTAGATGCACGGCGGCAAGGGCGCCGGCAAGCATTTCACCTCGATCGCCCAACAGCAGCACGAGATCCGGACGATGTTCCGCGAGGTGCTCCGTCAAACCACAGAGCATGCGTCCGATGCCGCAGGCCATCGTTCTGCCGGTGGCAGGCAGGAGGTTGACCGGAATGCGAGCCTCGATCGGCAATCCTGCCGCCTCGATCTCGCGCACCGTATTGCCATGATCAGGGGCGAGATGCATGCCGGTCACGATGATGCCAAGCGACAAATCGTCGCAGGCTCGAATCGACTGCAGCGTGGATTCCATGAGTCCGAAATCCGCGCGCGAACCAGACACGTACGCAATACGTCGGGTCATTGCAGATCCGACCACTCCAGCGTCGTGCCGGGCTCCAGATCGCGCGCAGCCAACCGCCCGAGAACCCGCGGATACTCCGCCGGGGGAATTCCTGTCCCGGGACGGAGCAGTGCAAGGTCCTCTGCGCTCAGCACGGTCCCGCGTGGCACGCGTCGGCGCGCAGTAACGCTGCGGCGGACCAGATCGCGGATGGGGAGCTCTGCTGCCGCGGGCGCCTTGATCGGCGACCCGAGCACCGCCTCCACTTCCCTGATCTGTTCGATCATGCGCTGCAGTTCGTCGGGCAGCAGAGACGCCCCATGGTCCGGGCCTGGCAGCGTTCGATCGAGCGTAAAGTGCTTTTCGATAACCACGGCACCCAACGCAACGGCCGCCGTCGAGGCGGTGGCACCCAGCGTGTGGTCGGAGTAACCCACCGGCAGGTTCGTTTCTCGGGCGATGGTAACCATGGCACGCAGATTTACGTCCGACAGGGCCGCCGGATAGTTGGACGTGCAGTGAAGGAGCGTGAGGCATTGCGACAAAGGAAGCGCAAAGCCGCAACGCAAGCGCGTCGCCTCGATGGTTTCGACGGCTCGTCGAACTTCGTCGAGCGTCCCCATGCCGGTCGAGACGATGAGCGGGATTCCCTTGCCGGCCAGATGCTCGAGAAACGGAATATTGGTGAGTTCGCCCGATGGCACCTTGAGGCGCTTGACGCCCAGGTTTACGAGGAAATCTGCGGCGGCCTCATCGAAGGGCGTGGACATGAATTCGATGCCGAGTGCCCTGCAGCGCTCGAAGAGGGTCTGGTGCATATCCCCCGACAGTTCCAGCGCCCGCAACATCTCGTGCTGGTTGCCTTCGCCGGTCGCCCGTGTCTGATAGTCGGCCTTGCGGGCTTCTGGAGTCACCAGATCATCGGCATGAAACGTCTGGAATTTGACGGCGTCCGCACCGGCACGAGCAGCGCACTCGACAAGCGCGAGGGCAAGCTCCTCGGAACCATTGTGGTTGACGCCCGCCTCGGCGATGACGAAAGTTCTCAAGGCGAATCCCTCGGCGCTAACGCTGAGCAAACAATCGCCGTGCGGGGCGCAGCG
>JBIKKL010000106.1:0-10644 GCA_044360365.1 Burkholderiales bacterium
GCGTGTTCACGGACAGCGCACCCGTCATGGAGGTGGCTTTGGCGCGTTCGGCCGGATTGGGGTGGCGTGGAAAGCATACCCTTCTGCTTTCACGCGAGCATGGCTCCTACTTCTTTCTCGGCGAGATCTACACCGATCTCGCACTGCCGCCGGATCCACCCGTCTCGGACCATTGCGGTTCGTGCACCCGGTGCATCGAAGTATGTCCCACGCAGGCGATCGTCGCCCCTTACGTTCTCGATGCCCGGCGCTGCATCTCGTACCTCACGATCGAACATCCAGGTTCGATTCCCGAGGTATTTCGCCCGCTCATCGGGAATCGGGTCTACGGCTGCGACGATTGTCAGATGGTTTGTCCGTGGAACCGCTTCGCACGGCCATCCGTCGAGGCGCAATTCGACGTTCGCAACGGCTTGGACGACGCCGCGCTGGTCGATCTCTTTGCATGGACGCGGCGTGAGTTCGAAGACCGTATGGCCGGCAGTGCGATCCGGCGGATCGGTTACGAGCGGTGGCTGCGAAATCTGGCAGTGGGTTTAGGCAATGCGGCCGATCGTGAAGCGGCCCTTCGCGCTCTCGGCACGCGCGAAGACGACCCGTCGGTGCTCGTGCGCGAGCATGTGGCGTGGGCAATGCGGCGCCAGGAACGACCGGCCTGATGCTTCAGCGGGCGCGCGGCCGGTATTGATTCGGCCCGCGTTCTGCTTCCATTCGGGCCAATGCAGCCGGGTCATTGCAGTCGGTGCCCCGATTGCGCTGGCACTCGGCCTGCAGCGCTTCGTCCCGCTTTCTTTTCGCCTCTTGCTGCGCCTCGCGCTGCTCCGCCTGGCGCCGCTCGAACTCCAGGCGGCGACGTTCGTGCTCGGCTTGCTGCAGGGCGTGGAACTCTTCGTTGCGTTGATGGGACGTGCTCGACGGTACCCGCCGGGGTGGCGGCACATTGACTACCTTCGCGTCGTTCGCGGGCGGCGTCTGCGAATAGGTGACGTTGCCTTTGTCGTCGACGTGCTTGTAGACCTTCTGCGCATGTGCGGTGACGGCGGCAAAGGCGAGCGCGATCAGTGGGACGTACGATGGCTTCATGGAACGCGTCCTACGGGCAGGAGATTGCTTTGCCGTAGCGCTCGCGCTCGATACGGCATAGTTCGGCCCTCTCGCGCACGGCGCGGCGCTGGGCTTCGGCTACGGCGATGGCATCCTGACGCTGTCGTTCCATTTCGATGCGGCGTGCTTCCGACTGGCTTTCCCGTTTCTGCCGCTCCTCCGAGTAGCGATCGGTAAACTCCTGTCGGCGGCGCTCACGTTCGAACTCGCGATTCGTGCGTTCGAACTCGCTCCGGGTGCGGCTCTCCTGATAGGTTCGATCGCGCGCCAGCTCGCGTTCTCGCTGCAAAGCGATGCGCGCCAGCTCGGCCGCTTCCGCTTCTGCCTTGGCCTTGGCCTCGGCTTCCTTCGCTCGAGCTTCGGCGATGGCGCGTTCTGCGGCGAGCTTCTGCTCGTTGTGCTTGTGGCTCATGTACCAGCCGCCGCCGAGAAGCAGGGCTGCGATGATGACGAGAATCTTGGGCATGGTCCAGATCGAATCTTGGGTATCGAGGGTTGAGGACATGGCGCCGGCCGCATCGACCAGGCTGCGGTCGTAGCGCGCGCCCTTTTGCGTGTTGCCGAGCGTGAAGAATGCTTCCTTGATCGCCTCATGACGCAATCTCGTCTCTGCGTTGCCGCGGTGTTCGTCCAGATCGGGATCGTACTTCCGGGACAGGCGCTCGTATGCAGCGCGGATCCCCTCGTAGCTTGCCGAGGCACTTACTTCGAGAATGTCGTAAAGGGACTTGGCCATGAACAAGAGACATCGAAGATCTGGCGCAACCGGTTTGTCGGCAACCGGACTGAGGAACTTTAGCAGGTCACTGTCATTTCGGCATCCATGGACGCGAAGAGTGTCCGGATGTGCCGCGATTCCAGGGAACACCAGCACCCGCGACGGCACCGGAACCCATGCCATCGCCCACGACAAGGCCGCGATGTTCGGTTCGCGGCATCGTAGCGATCGGAGTATGTTTCTGCTTGTCGGGGCCTTCGCCCGAGAACTTCCTCGCGCCAATCGAACTCGAAGAATTCGGCTGGGGGCGGCTGCCCCGAATTCGCCCGCCCATGCGAGCCCGAAACCGTGATCTGCAAACACTGTATCTTCGCCATGCGTAGTGTCCCGAATTTGCCATGATTCCATCGTCGCCTATCTCTTCGAGCAACCGCCGCCGCCGTCGCATCTTCACCTGGGCGACGGTGCTCTTTTTCGTGGGGCCCGTGCTCGCGTCCATGGGCTGCACTGCGCTCAACGCAAGCCAGGAGTGGCGCAGCGCCCGGCGCGATTCTTCCCAACAGGCACCGGACCCGCGCTCGACGCCCGACGCAGTCATCCAGATTTACGGCGCGCGAACCGTGGGCAGCAAAGGTGCGCTGGGCGTTCATACGTGGATCGTCGTCAAGCCGTCCGGGGCAATGGAGTACACGCGTTACGAGGTCGTCGGCTGGGGGGTGATGCGAGGTCGACCAGCCATTCAGGTCAACCGCTCCGGCCCCGACAACTACTGGTTCGGTGCGACACCGGAACTGATCGCCGATCGCCGCGGCCCCGAAGTCGACGGGTGGATCAAGCGTATCGAGGCCGCCATCGAGGCGTATCCGTACAAGGACTACTACCGGACCTGGCCCGGTCCCAACAGCAATACGTTCGTGGCACATATCGGCCGTTCGGTGCCCGAACTGCGGCTGGACCTGCCGCCGACTGCCATCGGGAAGGACTACCTGCCCGATGGGGCAGTCTTCGCACGGACGCCGAGCGGCACCGGTGTGCAGGCGTCGATGTTCGGGGTGCTTGGTGTCCTCGGCGGATGGGAAGAGGGCGTGGAACTCAACGTTCTCGGATTGACGTTCGGTCTTGATCTCAATTCACCCGCATTGAAGCTTCCTGGTGTGGGCCGGCTGGGTTTCCCGCAACGCTGACTCGACGTTCGATCCCGCAACGGCATCGTTCGGCATTCTTTTTTCGCCGAGTTTCACACTGTGGCCATTGCGGACGAAGCCGGCGAGTGCCGGTGTTAACATCGATGCGTCCCGCTTGCCGCCTGCTATCGTTTACCGTTCGATAACCTGCGCGCTTCGTCCGTGAATTCTTCGCAGGCGAATGTCGGGTCGTCTTTCATCGTCATTGCGCTTGTGACACAGGGTCAAAGGAGCTGCGCGCATGGATTTCGCCATCGTCGATTCGCCGGAACAGGCGGCTTTCCGTCAAGAGGTCAGCCAGTGGCTGAAGGAGAACATACCCGCAGGCATCGAGCATTCGGTCGATCCCAAGGATATGTCGTTCGAGCAATATCAGTTGCGTCGCGAGCTCGGTCGCAGGCTCGGCAAGCGGGGCTGGCTCTACCCGACGATGCCCAAGCAGTGCGGCGGCGGAGATCTCCCTGCAGACAAGACGGTGGTGCTCTACGACGAGATCGCCAAGCTCGGATTGGCCTTGCCGCCCTACTACGACGCCGGCGGGCGCATGGCGGCGCCGACGATTCTGGTCCACGGTTCCGAAGAGCACAAGAATCGCTTCCTGCCGCCGATCTGCCGCGGTGAAGTGCGTACCTGGCAGCTGCTGACCGAACCGGGCGCAGGCTCGGATCTGGCCGGCATCAAGATGACGGCGATACGCGATGGCGACCACTATGTCGTCAACGGGACGAAGGTCTACGTGGGCAGTTCGCACGGCGCGGACTATTCGTGGACCATCGTCGTGACTGATCCCAAGGGGCCGCGCCACAAGAATCTCTCGTGGCTGATGATTCCGATGAATCTGCCCGGGATTACCGTTACCCCCCTTGATCTGCTTGCGACCGGCGGCGAAGGCGGCAGCGGTTCCGGCGTGAAGAATTCCGTTTTCTTCGCGGATGTGCGCGTGCCGGCCGAGAATCTCGTCGGCGGCGAAAACAACGGCTGGAAGGTGGCCACCACGCACCTCGAGGCAGAGCACGGCGGTCAGGGCCGGCTCGCCGACCGACGGGTGATCTACGAATTCATCGATTACTGCAAGGAGCGCCGTGACGGCGTCGCGATCGTCGACGATCCGGCCGCCCGTGCCGAAATCGTCGATCTCTATATCGAATCCGAGATCACGCGCTTGTTCGCGCTTCGCAATCACTGGCTCTCGACGTCTGGCAAGCCGCGCTCCTATGAAGGTTCGCAGTACAGCCTGCGGCGCAAGCTCTCCGGGTTGGACATCTCCGAGAAGATGCTGCGCATCGCCGGGCCGCGTGTCCTGACCACCGACGAGAAATGCGGCATGTTGAAAGGCATGGTCGAGTACTTCGTGCGCGACGCGATCACCGCGCTGCACCCGGGGGCGACCACGGACATTCAACGGGTCATCATGGCGCGCCGGATGGGCGTGGGTCGCGCCGAAAAGGAACAAGCGGGCGCATTGCGCTAGGCCGGAGCGGACATCATGGATCTTTCACTCGACGAAACCCAACAGCAAATTCAGGATTCCACCCGTGACTTCGTTCGTGGCGCGTGCAGCCGCGATACGCTCGTCAAACTCGACAAGGACCCGGCCGGCATATCGAGCAGCCTGTGGCCGCAGATCGCCGAAATGGGCTGGATGGGCATGGCGCTGCCCGAGGAGTATGGCGGTACCGGCAATTCCCTGACCGATCTTGCCGTCCTGTTCGAGGAACTCGGCATGGGGCCGGTGCCGGGGCCGCATTTTTCCTCCGGCGTTCTGTGTGCCCGATTGCTGCTCGATGCAGCGACCGACGCGCAGAAAAAGAAGCTGCTTCCCCAGATCGCTTCAGGAGAGCGCGTATTCGCACTGGCGGCCGCCGAAGGTCATTACGGTTGGGGCGCCGAGTACGTGCGCATGAAGGCCACCAAGGATGGCTCGGGCTACAGGCTCTCCGGCTCGAAGGCTTTCGTGCACGATGCGATGTACGCGACGGACCTGCTCGTGCTCGTCCGCACCGACGACGGCGTCTCGCTGGTGCGCGTGGATGCGCGCGCCGCTGGGGTGACGATACGCACGCTGCAGGGGTTCGTCCAAAGTCTCGCCGAAGTGACGTTCGACAAGGTGACGGTGAGCCCGGACGACGTCATCGGCAAGGCGGGCGCTGCGTGGGACGCCTTGCATCGTACGATGCTGCAAACGGCACCTGTGCTTTGTGCATACAAGGTGGGGGGCTGCAAGTCGGTGTTCGAGATGTCGCTGCAGTACACGAAGGATCGCCTGCAGTTCGGTCAGCCGATCGGCAAGTTCCAGCGCGTGCAGGATCATGTCATCCACATCGTGAATTTCATGGATTCCGCGCGCTGGACCACCTACGAAGCACTCTACAAGCTCGACAGCGGTCAGGACGCCGCGAGCAGCGTGCACATGGCCAAGTCGGTGGCTTCCGAAGGTTATATGCGAGCCACCGACTTTGGTCACGAAGTGCATGCGGGCATCGGCGTGTCGCGTGAATACGGTCTCACGCTCCATACCAAGATGTCGCGCTCGCTCTATGGCTGCCTCGGCGCACCGAAAGATCATCGGCGCATGCTGGAGAAGGTGCTCGGCCTCGTGGCTTAGTGGCGAGTCTCGACGTGTCGTCTTCGATGCGTATCGGGCGTCCTGAGTGGCGCCCGAAGTGTTTTTCGGTGCACACTTCAAGTGTGTGTTGCATCGCGAGCAGCGGCGTCGTATCGATCGTATTCTGAGCTGAACGCCGCAATGGACTAATCTACCGGCACGAGCGCGCTCGTTCATCCGGACTGGCCAGGAGGAGCAAGCTATGGATTTCGCCTACACCCCGCAGCAGGAAGCATTGCGAAACGAAGTGCGTCGATTCATCGCGGAGCATGTCACGAGCGATGTCGCCGACGAAATCGAACACCAATCGCATCCGCGCGGCGGCGGCCCGCTGATCAACGAGCTGTTCGGGAAGATTCATGCGCGGGGCTGGCTGGGTATTGCCTATCCCAAGGAATACGGTGGACAGGGCGGGGACCGCATCAGTCAATACATCGTCGAAGAGGAATTCCTGCGCGTCGGAATTCCGGTGGGGCTCGGCGGCAGCGGCGCGCCGGCCATCATTGCGGCGGGGACCGAAGAGCAGAAGCGTCACTTCATACCCAAACTGATCAGTCGCGAATTCTCGTTCGCGCTCGGCTTTACCGAGCCCAGCGGCGGTGCCGATCTCGCGAGCCTGCGCTGCAGCGCCGTGCGCGACGGCGACCACTACGTGATCAACGGGCAGAAGATGTACACATCGACGGCGCACTCGTCGACGCACATCTATCTCATGGCCCGCACCGACAGGAACGCGCCGAAGCACGAAGGCATTTCCATCTTCCTCATTCCGATGGACACCCCGGGCATCACCGTGCGGCCGCTCTGGACCATCCAGAACGATCCGAAGGCCCCGCCCGGTACGACCTACGGCCATGGTCGCACCAACGAGACGTTCTACGACGATGTGCGCGTGCACAAGTCCTGTCTCCTGGGCGAAGAGAACAAGGGGTGGCGCGTGGGCTCCATGGGACTCAACCTGGATCGTGTCGGCGCATCGCGCTATCTCATCTCGGTGCGGCGCGACGAGGACATCGTGAACTGGGTAAAGTCGAACGCATTCGACGGCTACTCGCCTGCGAAGGATCCTGCGATTCGCGACAAGATCGCCGAGTTGTGGATCGAAGCGCAGGTCTGCCGCTTGATGACGATGCGCAGCATGTCGATCGTCGAACATGGCGGCAATTTCAGCTACGAGGGTTCGGCCGAGAAGGTCTGGGCACCCGAGCACGGTGTGCGCACGACCGAGGCGATCACGCAGATGCTGGGGCCCTATGGGCAACTATTGAATGGTTCGCCGCATGCGATCCGCCGCGGCTTGTTCGCGCACAACGTGCTTGGTTCGTTTCAGTCGGGCATCAATCACGGCAGCGTGCAGGTCATGCGCGATCAGGTCGCGAGGCGCGGGCTCGGCTTACCCTCGGCACGCAGTGCGCGTCGTGCGAAGAGTGAAGGGTAGGTTGACCCAACACTAAGACGCGCACTGCGGAGATCAATTGCTCCGCAGTGTTCGGACGTTTCGTTAGATCACACTCGCAAGTCGCGGCACGCAAACTCTATGGTGCCGGCCGTGCGGGGCCCGCACTCAGCGACACGCTTCGCTGCATCACGCGAAGCTGTCGGACCAGATGCTGCGGGCCCAGTTCCACGCGAAGGTACCCTCCGCTTCGCTGCGCGCACTCGATACGCCACCGGAGCCCGCGACAGGACTGAGCGTTCCCGCCTCGGCGTTCCAGCGATGCACGGAGGAGACGCGGATCGCTTCGGTCTGGGAGACGAAGCTGTAGCAGGTATTCAGTATCTGCGTATCCTGTGACGGGGAACGACCGGCGAGCAGTTCAATGATCGCGGCCGCGGCAATCTTGGCGTGGCTGCTTGCCATGCTTGCGGACTTGGGCATGACGGGCGCTGAAAGCGTTGCATCGCCCAGGATGTGGATCCCCGGCACCTTCTTGGATTCCATCGTGCGCCAGTCCACGTCGCACCAGCGATCGTTGTGAGTGATCAGACCGGTACCGCGCGCGATATCGGCGGCGCGTTGCGCAGGTATGACGTTCAGTACATCCGCCTTGACGTCCTCGACTTCGAGCTTGAGCGTCATCGAGCTCGCGTCGATGCCGATCGCCCGGGCGTTCGGACGGTAGTCGATGATCCCGGCGTAGAGATCCTTCCATGCCGCCTTGAAGAGCCCGCCTTTCGAGGTGATGTCGGGATTCGCATCGAGCACGAGCAACTTGGATCGCGGCTTGGTTCGTTTCAGGAGTGCGGCGACCATGCATGCGCGCTCGTAGGGTCCGGGAGGGCAGCGATACGGTGCCAGAGGTATGCTCAGGGCGACGACACCGCCGTCGCGCATCTGTTCGATCTGACGGCGAAGCGCGAGGGTCTGGGGCCCGGCCTTCCATGCGTGCAGCACATGCCCCGAAGCCATCGCAGACTGATAGTTTTCGATCTCTTCGAAGGAAAAATCGATGCCGGGCGTCACGATCAACCGATCGTACGCAACGTCGCTGCCGCGGCGAAGACGCACGCGCCGGGCGGCCGCGTCGACGGCTACGGCCTCGTCATGGATGATTGTGATGCCTGCGCGACGAAGCCCTTCGTAGCCGAGTGTGATGTCATCGATCTGCGCGTAATTCGCGAGCACGAGGTTCGAGATCGGGCAGGAGACGAACCGGGTTTCCCGCTCGATCAAGGTAACGTCGATCGATGGTTCCCACAGTTTCAGGTAGCGCGCCGCCGTCGCGCCCCCATAGCCGCCGCCGACGATCGCCACGCGCGCGCGTGGCGATCCTACGGAAGCACACCCCGGGAGCATGGATACACCGACCATCGATGCAGATGCGGCTGCTGCCTTGAGGAACGTTCGTCGCTTCGAAAAGTTCATGGCTTTGCCCTCAGCGTTTCTGCTCGGCGTACCACTGCGCCATGCTGTCGATCTGCGCATCGGTGTAGCCCTTTGCGATCTGATGCATCACCGTCGCCGAGCGCTTGCCGTCCCGGAAAGCGCGCATCTGGTCGGAAATGTGTTCTTTCGGCAGTCCGGCAAGACTGGTGACCGCTTGTGTCACCGCTCGGCCCTGCGTGCCGTGGCAAATGGCACAAGGTGCCGCGAGATTGCGTCCGGCATGCTGTGCGAATGCCGAACCAGACACGAGCCCCATGACGCTCAGCGCGCCGCATGCGATTGCGTTCTTCACGCGTTTCTCCTCTCCAAGCGATAAACCATTCTCAGGCGATGGCTTCCGTGCTCAGGCGATCGTCGCCTGGTCCGTTCGTTTATCGCCCTTGTTGTCGACCCAGGATACGGCAATCTTGTCGCCCTTCTGCGCGCCGCGGAAGTTGAACTCCAGATACGGGTTGCGGGAGACGGCCGGACCCAGTTCCGCGTGCAGTACGGGTTGGGTGCCGACGCTCGCGGTTACGGTCTTGATGTAGTGGGGGGAAATCAGCTTGCCGGAGGGGTCCTTGCGCTGGCCGGTTTCCATCGGGTGCGACATGAGTATCTTGACGTTGACCGAGCCGTCGCGCGCAACGGCTCGAATTCGTGTCGGTTCAGTCATTTCTCGACTCCTCGAATCCGTTCAGCCGCCGCAGCCGCCGAGCGTAACCCTGACTTCCTGCTTCTTCATGTAGAACCGGCCCTGCGCCCTGACGAGGGCGTAGACATCCGAGGTTTGCCCCATCTTGACGCGCGTCGAGACCGAGGCGTCGGTGCCGGCAGGAAACGTGAATGTGGCTGCGAGCGGCGTCGGGTTCTTCTCGATCAGCAGCATGATCGACTCCGTGCCGGGCAGCCTGCTTTCGACCAGCACCGGCACCACCGCGCCGTTCTCGGCTATCGTGGGTGCCTTGATTTCGACGGATTCGGATACCGTGGGCCGCTGTGCGCCGAGCGACTTCATCGCATCGCCGAGAGATGTCATGCTGAACGCAGCCTCTTCGCGCTGCTGTGCGAGGGACATTCCCGGTTTGATCAGACCCAACGCGGCAAGCACGGTGTACAAGGCAACGCTGCCGCTCGCCTTCAGCGCGGTTCTTCGTACACGATTCATCGACATCTCCTTACGGCGCTTTCGGTCAGTGAATTTCTGACTCAGGACACTGGGTCGTCTTTTCGGCTTGCGAGTGTCGCACAGACGACACGGTCGCGTGAATAGGTCGAACCACGGCGAGACCCTCGGCGATGCATTCAGGCGATGTCCATCGGAATGACCCTTGACCTCTCGCGGGTTGGGAGCGAGGTAAAGCCAGAAAGACCGTGATCAGGTAGGGGATTGGACATCGAAGAGCCGATCCACATGCCTTGTGCACGCAGCGATACCGCGTTGCCGACAGCGATCAACTGACGGCAAACCCCTTGCCGTACAGCAGGGTAACGTTGACCCGACGATTCTCGTAGCCGGGCTTGAAGTGCATGTCGTCGGTTCGATGGATGAGTTTCGAGTCGAACAGCACGCACCGATTGGCGCGATGGGGAACTTTTAACGAAGCTGCGTTGTTTACCTTGACGTAGACGGCGAGCTTCTCGGCATCGTTGTTGTATTCGTAGAACGTCCAGTGATCCGGAACGCGGCCTTTGTACACGACCATGCCGCCGCTCGTGGAGTCGATGCAGGCGTCGTCCGGTGCGATCCAGAAGTTCACGTTCACCTTCGCGAAATCGGCATGCATGTTGATGCCTTGCAGCCGTTGATCGTATTTGTATGCCCATGCCTGCAGGAGTGCGCTGTCGCCGATGACGCGGGGCATGGCGCCCTTGAGTTCGTAGATGACGCGAAGCAGCACCTCGGGGCAGAAACCTTCGCGCAGCATGGCACCGACATAACCGCGCTGATAGCTCGCTTTCCAGACGGTCGACTCCTCGCAGTAGCGGCGCAATGCGTCCAGAGCGCTCGCAGAAAGAAAATCGTCGATGACGACAATGCCTTCTGCAAAGTACTGCTCTTCGATGGCGGCGAAGTCGTTGGTGCCAAGTGCGGGTCCTGGAAACGTCGTCTCGTCGACATGGAACGTGGTCGCGAGCGCAGTCGTCAGTTTCCGCCCCTCCTCGG
>JBIKKL010000094.1:0-11043 GCA_044360365.1 Burkholderiales bacterium
AGAACAGCGCGAAACGTTGGCTGGTGCGATGCGATCGATGGATCTCCTGATCGATGCGATCGAGCGCCATCATGCGGTTCGGCAGGCCCGTCAGCGTATCGAAGTTCGCCTGGCGGTGCAGTTTTGCCTGCTCCTGCCTGACTTCATCGGCCATCGCGTTGAACGCATTCGCAAGCAGACCGAACTCGTCGGACGATGCAAGTGTCACCGGATGGAATTGCCCGCGCCCGACCTGTTCCGACGCGCTGATGAGCTTCTGGATCGGCCGCAGCACGCTCAATCGAAAGACGATGTGAATCGCGCAACTCAGGAACAGCACGATGATGGTCAACGCAAGGAGGTGTACCGCCATCTGTTGCCTGAACTCGGCGCGCAACGAGGCGCGGCTCAGTCCGACGATGAATTTTCCGAGCGATGCATCGTTGTGCACGATCGGAAAGTCGAGCCGGATGAGATCGGCCTGCTCGTCGACCTTCGCCATCAAGTCCAGCAGCTGCTCCGGCTTCGCGGCATCGAGTTGCCGCTTCACGTCAGGATGCGCATCGTCGACGTAAGCGCTGAGCGGCAGCCCCTTGTTGCCGATGATGACACCGTAAACGACGTCGGGCTGCTTCGACAGCTGACGCGTGTAGTCGTTGAGCAGCAGGAAGTCGAACCCGAGGATCGCCTCCGGGCTGACGAGCGCGATCAGGCGGCCCAGAGCCAAACCCCGCTCGTTCAGCTGCTTTTCGTGAAAACCGGCAGATCGATAGAGGGCATACAGCGAATTCGCCGCAATGGTGACCGTGAGTATCGTCAGCACCATCAGCGAAAATTTCGCGCCGAGTCCCAGCCGCATCACGTTCCCTCAGTGTTCCCAGACGATCGTGTCGGCGACGGCCCCGCCGACATCGGGAGCGCTGACTCATTCGAATAACGTCGCTTGCACTGCATTCTTTACGACGCACATGCGCACTGCGGCGACATGCTACACGCCCAACCCTGGGTTGCAAACCAGGGTTGGATCAGCGCGGCCAGCGCACAGCGAGCCGCGGCAGCACTTCTTCTGCAAAACGCCGAGTCTGCTCGTAGACGTCGTCGTCGCCATCGGCCGCGGGACGCAGGATGAACTTGGTCGCACCCGCCTCGACGTAGCGAGCCATCCGTTCGACGATGGTGTCCGCATCGCCGAACGCGAAGTGCACGCTGGCATCTCGACCGGTGCGGGCGGTGAATCGCTCCATCATCCGCAGGGCGCCAGGATCGTCGGCTGCACCCAATCGGTAGGCGAAGGATGCGCCGTAATGATCTTCGGGAATCGAGCGCCCGTGTTGCACGGATGCCTCGCGGATCGCCGCGATCACTCGCGCGACGTTCTCCGGTGTCTCCGAACCCGCCTGCCAGCCGGTACCGTACTTTGCGGTGCGACGGATGGCGGCGTCCGACGAACCGCCGATCCACATGGGCAGGTTCTTCTGTACGGGCAGCGGCGAGATAACCGCCTCCGTCAGGTGGTAGTGCTTCCCTGCGTAGGTCAGTACTTCGCCCGTCCATAGGCGCGCGATGATCTCGAGTGCCTCGTCGGTCTTGCGTCCGCGCGTCGTGGGATCGAGATGCAGCGACGTCCACTCGGCGCCGCGCGGACTGCCGATGCCGAACCCGGGCAGCAGCCGCCCTTCGGACAGGGCATCGACCGTCGCACATTGCTTCGCGAGCAAAACCGGCTCTCTCAGGGCCAAAGCGATCACGTTCATGCCGAACTTGATGCGGCGGGTGCGCCCGGCGATGGCTGCCATCGCGGTGAGCGATTCGAGTATCGGCACACGACTGACCAACCGATCGCTTTGCCAGATCGAATCGACGCCGCTTTGCTCGCACAAATCCACCCACCGCCAAAAGCCTGCAGTCGTGCGGAAGGGATACTCCATCAGGCCGATGCCGGCGGCGACGGTCAATGGCATGTCGAACTCCTCGTCTCATGCGCACATCGGGAGTATCCCATGCAGCCCGTCGACTTGAAGCCATCTTGCACCGGCGCCACAGTGCTCGCTCGAGCCGCTGTGGTTTATCCGCGAAGGACCCGGTCAGGGCGTTCGCGGATTTCCTCCTGACCCGCTGCAGCGAAGCACCCGAACGGGGACGGCCACGACGGCACGGGCCGACATCGGGACACGATGTCTCATGTCGCATACCTGCAGAGAATTGCGTCCTTCCCCGTTCAGGCCGGCAAGGGCCGGGCCCAGACCAGCGACAACCCGCAGGCAAGCACCGACAGCAAGAAAGCGATCCCCGCCAGCACGGGCGCGAACTCCGTACCCACGCTCTGCATCACGATGCGCCCGGGCAGGGTTCGATAGACCGTTTCCAGCTGCTGCGCCGAGCGCGCCGGGAAGTACTCGCCGCCGGTGACCTTGGCGATGCGCTTCAATGCAGCTTCGTCGAACCCGGCCGGCCCCGCGGCGGGGTCTTGATTGCTCCCGGCCGTTGCGGGCACACCGAACCCCACCGTGTAGACGCGCACGCCGCGCTCGGCAGCGAAGCGCGCCGCGAGATCGGGCGGCACGCCCCCCGTATCGGCACCATCCGTGAGAACCACGATGGCTGACGACGGATGCGGCTCCGGACCCTCCGCGGCCCCACCCTGATTTCGATCGCGCTCGACTCGGATCCGATCGTCGAGCACCGGCGGCGACGACATGCCGAAGATATCGAAGGCTTCGGCGAAACGATCATCGGGGAAGATCGTCATCAGCGCGCCGACGATCCCGCTGCCGACAGCGGTCGCGTGCTGGAGCTTGAGGTGACGGACGGCATCGAGCACCTGCGGACGATCGACCGTCGGCGGCTGCACCAGCAGTGCATGACCGGCGAAAGCGAGGATGCCGATGCGCACCGCCTCGGGCTGACTGAGGATGAACGACCGCGCCGCCGCCTGGGCCGCGGCGAGCCTGCTCGGCGGCATATCGTCCGCGCCCATGCTCATCGAGACATCGATCGCGAGAATGATCGTGCGCTCGCGCGCAGGGGTTTCGATCATTGCGCTGGGCCGCGCCACCGCCAGCACACAGAGCGTCAGTGCACTCAGAACGAACACCGCGGGGAGGTGGGATCGCAGTCCGTGGTGCGCCTCCAGTGCCGATCGCACCAGCGCGAGGCTGGAATACTGCATTGCATTATGACGACGCCGACGCAGCAGCACGTACCCCGCCACGAGGCAAGGGAGCACGGCGAGAAGCCACAAGGCGGCCAAGGACTGGAACTTCATGCTGCGACGCAATGCAACGAGTGTGCCAGCCCCCGCCTACTCCGCGCAGCCCACCTCCGTGCGCGGTGAAACCCCGGCTCGGACGAACTAGCCGACGACGCTCAGCGTCACCAAGGCATCCGCCCGCTCCGCCTGATCGAGCGTGCGACAACCGTCGATGATCGACTGGTACTGTGATGCCGGAATCGGCAGCGCGGCTTGCACGCCGCCCAGGCGCTTCACGAGCGTGTCGTAATCGAATACGAACTCGCGACCGGTGCCCTGCTTCGTGTAGCTCTTTCCGTCCTTCGTGAAGATCGTGATGCGCGGTCCGAAGAGCGTCATCTGGTGCGCGGGAATCAGCTTCACGCGCTGCATGAGTTCGAGCACCTCGGGCGGATCTTCCTTCGGGTCGAGATCGCGACCGCGCGACACGGGGTAACCCCGCTTCGCCACGCCGTAAGCGGTGAAATACGTGGTGCCGCCCTGGCGCGCGGGCCCATCCTCGCGACGCGCCGGAAAGGCCGGACTCGGGTACTGGGTCTCGATGTAGTTCACGACGCATTCGACGCGATCGACATCCTCGTAGCGGATATCGTGCTCCCTGCAGATGGCTGCCGAGACGTCGATGTGCGCGATGTTGTAACCGGCCGTGTAGTAGATGCGATAAAGCGTTTCGAGAAACATCCAGTCCTTGCCGAGGTTCTCGGTGATCTTCTCCAGGCTCGTCCTGGTATCGCCCGTGAAGCTGTGGGTGAGTATGCCGCGGTTGTTGCCGACATACGCGTGATAGAAGCCGGCATCGCCTTCGAGCACCGTCTCCCCGCCCACGTGGCCGGGATGCGCGAGCGAAACCGCAAGCATCGCGTTGCGGCTCGCCGCCCCTTCGCGCAGCTGCATGCCGCCGCACCGGCCCGCTTCGAGATTGCCCGCTGCGAGGCTCGCACACATCGCGATCACGCTGTTGATCTGATCTTCGGTGTAGCCGAGCACCTTCGCCGCCGCCACTGCAGCGCCGAAGATGCCGAACACCGGCCCCGAGTGGAAACCGCGAGCCATCAGCGTCGGGATGAAATCCGCCGCCATGCGCTCCATCACTTCGTAGCCGGCCGCCACACCGGTCAAATCAGCCTTGCCGGACGCCCCCGAGGCTTCGGCTGCAATCAACGCAGCGGGGATGATGGCCGTGTTCGGATGCGTGAGCATGCGAAAGGTATCCCACTTGCCGCCGGCCAGGGCGAGCTCCGATCCTGCGAAAGCAGCACCGCCGCGCGTAACGAGCGTCCCGTTGGTGAGTATCCTGGCCCCCTTCTTCACTCCCGCCTCTTCGTCGACGACCATCTTCACGGCCTGCTTGCCTGGGGCCATCTGGGATCCGATCAGCACCGAGGTCAGCGCCTGCAGCGTCACCCCCTTGGCGCGATCGATGACGGCGGGTGGTAGATCTTCGTAACGCAGGCCTGCGACGAACTGCGCCAGGCGGCGGCTGAGGGATGCCATCGTTTACTCCTCCTCGACGGGTTGGGTTTGGGTTGGGCGTGAAATGACACGAGCACCGAGCAGCACTCGTACACCAGCTATTCTGCGCGTGTTCGCGGTGCGATGTCGCGTCCGAGTTGGGTTATTCTGAGACCCGCGCGCCGACTTCGCTCCGAGGGAATCCATTCGGCGAACGGGCCCGAGGCCATACTTCCGCGTCATCCCAGGAGGAAATGCAGCATGCGCCGGTCGTATTCGAGTCTGCTCTGTGCCGTTTGCCTGGCCGGTGCGTCAGCCGGGACCTGGTCTCAGGACTACCCGCGTCGGCCCGTGCGGTTCGTCGTCCCCTATGCACCGGGCGCGATCAACGACGCCGTGGCACGCATGCTCGCACAGCGCCTGACCGAAAGCTGGACGCATCCGGTCATCGTCGACAACCGTCCCGGCGGAGGCACGATCGTCGGCACCGAGATCGTGGCGCGCAGCGCGCCGGATGCGCATACGCTGCTGCTCACATCGGTCGCGCATGCGATCACGCCCGCGCTGCACAGCAAGCTGCCCTACGACGTCATGCGCGACTTCGCCTACGTCACGCACGTGGGCTATGGTCCTTTCGTATTGGCGGTGCACCCGGGGCTCGGCGTCGACTCCGTCGGCGGGCTCATCGCGCTGGCGCGCGCGAAACCGAATCAACTGAGCTACGGTTCGTCCGGCGTCGGCGGTGGCGCCCACCTCGCCACCGAGATCTTCAAATCCATGGTCGGCGTTCGTATCACGCATGTGGCCTACAAAGGCGGCGGACCGGCCATCGTGGACACGCTGACGGGCCAGGTGCACATGACGTTCGCCACACCGCTTGCGCTGGGCGGGCACCTCAAGTCCGGAAAACTCAGGGCGCTTGCCGTTTCGAGCGCGAAGCGCGCCCGCTCGCTGCCCGATCTGCCGACGATGGCCGAAGCCTGCTGTCCGGGTTACGATGCTGCGCCCGGGTGGGGTGTCGCCGTGCCGGCTGCAACGCCGACACCCATCGTCGAACGGCTGAATACGGCGATCGTCGGCATCCTGCGCCAACCGGAAGTCATCGAGCGTTATGCCGCCCAAAGCGTAGAAATCGCAGGGACGTCGCCTGCGCAGGCCACGGCCCATATGCAAGCCGAACTGCAGCGTTGGGCCAAAGCCGTGAAGTTCGCGCAGGCGAAGGTCGACTAACCCGTTTCGTTTGTAACCCGAGGAAACCCCACCCATGGCCATCAAGGTTCTGTTCGCACCCCACCACCCGAAGCCCATCATGGACGTCGCGCTGGCGCTGAAGCCGCCGCAGTTCGAGCTTCTGATCCATGACAACGGCACGCCCGACTACTACAAGGCCGCCGCGGAGGCCGAGTTCTACCTCGGCATGACGCGCAACATCGACGCGAAGCTCTTCGAGGCAGGCAAGAAGCTGCGCCTCGTGCAGCTCCTGAGCGCAGGCTACGACCGGGCGGATCTCGCCGCAGCACGCAAGGCCGGGGTACCGATCGCCAACAACGGCGGCGGCAATGCCGTGGCCGTCGCCGAACACACGATCATGCTGATGCTGGCCACGCTGAAGAAACTCACGGCGCTGCACGCCGAAGTCACCGCCGGACAGTGGCGCTCGGGCCCCTCGGGCAACGCGCCGATCAACGAGCTGCGCGGCAAGACGGTCGGCATCGTCGGGCTCGGCAACATCGGCAAGAAGGTCGCGCGGCGTGCGGCGGCCTTCGACGTCAACATCCAGTACTACGACATCAAGCGTTTGTCCGAAGACGAAGAGGATGCCCTCGGCCTGCGTTTCGTACTCTTCACCGAACTGCTGCGCACTTCGGACATCGTGACGCTGCACGTTCCCCTGGATGCGACGACCCGCGATCTCATCGGCGCACCCGAGCTTGCGCTCATGAAGCCGGATGCGATCCTGATCAATACGTGCCGTGGTCCTGTCGTCAACGAAGCGGCCATTCACAATGCCCTCAAGAACCGGCAGATCGCCATGGCCGGACTCGACGTGATGACCGAAGAGCCGCCGAAGGCCGAGAACCCGCTCTTCGTGTTGCCGAACATCATCCTCACGCCGCACTCTGCCGGCCCCACGATAGAGAACTGGACGGATCGCTTCCGCAACGGCTTCGACAATCTGATGCGCGTGCATCAGGGACGCGCGCCGAAATGGGTCGTGCCGGAACTGCTGGACATGGTGAAGTAGTCGGCGCACATCCATGACCATCGACGTTCTTGCCCTGGTACGTGTGCCGCCCGATCGGCATGCCGCATTGAGTGCCGCGAAGTACACAGTGCACGAAGCCGCGAAGTTTTCGAACCGGGCAGATGCGATACGTGTCGGCGGCCAGGCCATCCGCGCGGTGCTGACGAACGGTCGCGGCGGCCTGGCAGCGGACGAGATGGCGCTGATGCCGAATCTGGAGCTGATCTGCGCAACGGGTGCCGGCTACGAAGCGGTCGACATGCCAGCCGCGAAGGCGCGAGGCATCGCGGTGGCAAACTGTCCCGGCACGAACGCCGCCGCGGTGGCCGACTCGGCGATGATGCTGTTGCTTGCTTCGACTCGCCATCTCCTCGCAGCCGACCGCTTCGTGCGCGACGGCGGCTGGCAGGATCAATGGAAGGTCGAGACGCCGCGCGTGTTCGGCAAGCGACTGGGTATCGTGGGGCTCGGCCGGATCGGCGGGCAGATTGCCCATCGCGCCGCCCGAGGCTTCGACATGGAAGTCGGCTATCACAATCGCAAGCCGGTTTCCGATACCCCCTATCGCTACTTCGAAACGGTGGTCGATCTGGCCGCCTGGGCAGATTTTCTCGTCGTCGCGGCGCCGGGCGGCGCAGGAACCAAGCACCTGGTAGATCGGGCAGCCATCGATGCCCTCGGCCCCGAAGGCTATCTGGTCAACGTCGGCCGCGGGACGATTGTCGATACAACTGCGGTCCTCGATGCGCTTCGAGCGAAGACGCTCGGCGGCGTAGGCCTCGACGTGCTCGAAGGCGAGCCGAGTTTTCCGACCTTCGCGCTCGAACTGCTGCAGTTTCCGAATGCGACGGTCACGCCACACTGCGCGGGACGCGCGCCGGAATCACGTGCTGCTGCGACGGCACTCATCATCGAAATCCTGAACGCACACTTCGCAGGCAAGCCGGTGCCGACGGCCGTCCTCCCCGGCAAACGGGGCGCATAGCCGCTCGGGCTGCGGGCACGGCAAGACCAGGGAGGAGTCCCATGACACAGCGCACCGCGCTCATCGCCGGCGCCACCGGCATCGTCGGCCGCAATCTGCTGCGGCATCTGCTGCAGACAGGCGGCTGGCGCATCGTCACGCTCTCACGGCGCAAGCCGGATGTGATCGGCGATTACGAACACGTCAGCGTCGATCTCATGCATGCCGACGAATGTCGCTCGAAGCTCGCGCATCTGAAGGACGTCACGCACGTCTTCTTCGCCGCACTCGCCGGCAATCGCGAGTTGCGGCAGGCGGCGATCGACAATCTGATCCTGCTTCGCAACGTCGTCGAGACGATCGAACCCATCGCCTCCGGCCTGGAGCACATCCACGCGGTGCACGGCACGAAGTGGTACGGCATGCATCTCGGGCCCTTCAAGACCCCGGCACGCGAAGACGACCCGCGTCATCTGCCGCCCAACTTCTACTACGACCAGTGGGACTACCT
Organism: Burkholderiales bacterium; assembly: GCA_044360365.1. Lineage (GTDB taxonomy): Bacteria > Pseudomonadota > Gammaproteobacteria > Burkholderiales > WYBJ01 > WYBJ01. The sequence goes on from JBIKKL010000094.1 coordinate 8,402, forward strand.
GCTCGAACGCCAATGCGGCAAGCGCTGGACCTGCTCGTCCTCCCGCCCGCACGGCATCAGCGGCTTCGCCTACGGCAATGCGAGCAACCTCACGATGGTGATCTCGATCTATGCCGTGATCTGCAAGGAACTCGGCCTGCCGTTGTGTCATCCCGGCACCGCCGGCAATTACAAGGCGCTCTATCAATGCACGGACACGGGCCTGTTGTCACGCGCGATCGTGTGGATGTCGACGACTGCCGGCTGCGCCAACGAAGCGTTCAACGTCACGAACGGGGATCTGATCCGCTGGGAAAACACCTGGCCGAAGATCGCACGCTACTTCGGCATGGAAACCGGCCCGCGGCGGCACATCAACCTGGTCCAAACGATGGCCGACAAGGGGCCGGTCTGGGATCGTGTCGTGAAGAAGCACGGCCTCGCGCCCTACGCCTACGACGAAATCGTGCGCTGGACCTACGGCGACTTCGTCTTCACGCCCGATTATGACGTCATCTCGAGCACGACCAAGCTGCGCCAGTACGGCTTTCACGAAACGGTCGATACGGAAGCGATGTTCCCGCGGTTATGGGACGAGATGAAGGCGCAGCGCATCCTGCCGCCGTGACTGAAACCCGAAATTCGGTGCCAGGCACGTGCCTGGCACCGAATTTCGACTATCTGCCGGCGGGGCGGACCACCTCGTTGCACACATCCGGGAAGTTGGTCGTCATGCGCACGGCACCGAGCGCCAACACGCGTCGCATATCCTCGGCCGTTGCCGTGCCGCCTGCCACGCCTGCGAGCAGACCCGCAGCCCGGGCCGCCGAGACGCGCGGCTCGTCGAAACACTCGTGCCACAGGAGCATGACGTCCGCCTTCGCCTTCTTCGTCGCTTCGACGCACTCGGCCGGGCTCATCGGAGTTCGGTCAGGCGTGCGTGCACGACCCCAGACCAGCGCACCGATCTGAACCTTCGGCGCAAGCTCGCGCACGCGCGGCAGACGATCGAGTTGGAACGAGGTCATCATCACGGTATCGAGGAGGCCGCGCGCATCCAGCGCTGCGAGCGTAGCCTCGGTCACGCCCTCGGTCGCCCCTTTGATTTCGACCTGCAGCGGTACACGTTTCGCGACCAGATCGAGGACTTCGTCGAACGTCGGGATCCGCTCGCCGACAAACGCCGGACCGAACCAGGTGCCTGCATCGAGTTGCTTGAGTTGAGCCAGCGTGTGCTCGTGCACGAGGCCCTGGCCGTTGGTCGTGCGCTTCAGGTTGGCATCGTGAATCACGACGAGATGCCCGTCGGCACTCAGATGCACATCGAGTTCCAGTCCGTCGACGCCGATCTCCAGCGCTGCCCTGAAACTGGCGATCGTATTTTCCGGCGCGCGGCTCGGTGCCCCGCGGTGTCCGATGACGAGCATGACCGATCCTTTCGTGTGATTGAATGCGTACGGAACGAAGGCTCGATCAATGGGTAATGCCGAGCAGCCTGGCGGCCGTCCCACCGAGCATCGCGATGCGCTCGTCGTCGCTCAACCCGGGCGTGGAGAGGATGTGATCGACCGATGTGCTCGTCCAGGGGAACGGATAGTCCGTACCCATGACGATCTGTCCGGAGCCGACTTCCGACGCAAGATACCGCAGCGCTTCCGGCGAGAACACGATCGAATCGTAGTACATCTGCTTCAGGTACTCGGTCGGTCGCTTCTTGAGCTGCACCGTGATGCGATTGGGAAAGGTGCGGCAGACGGCATCCGAGCGATGCGAGTACGAAGGCAGATAGCCGCCGCCGTGCGCCGCGCAGACCTTCAGCCCCGGGAACCTGTCGAGCGTCCCTTCGAAGATGAGATGGGAGAGCGCGATCGTCGTCTCCAGCGGATTGCCGATCGTGTTGTCCAGGCCGCCGCTGCCGGTCACGCGTCGACCGAGTTCGGCCGTGCCCATGGGATGAATGAAGACGAGCACGCCCAGCTCCTCGGCCTTGGCCCACACCGGATGAAACTTCGGGTCGGCCAACTCCTGGCCATCGACGCTGCCGCCCACGGACAGCCCCCGCAACCCGAGTTGCTTGACGCCGTACACCAGCTGTTCGACGGCCAGATCGGGATGCTGCAACGCCGCCGTCGCAAATGCGACGAATCGTTCCGGTCGCGCCGCGCACAGCTCGGCCAGCTTCTCGTTCTGCAGTTTGATGAGCGCAGCCGACACATCGCGCTGCGCCCCATACCAATACGGATTGACGCTGAGCGCCTCCATGTCGATGCCCTGCGCGTCCATGGCCCGAATGCGATCTTCCGCCATGACGAGCGAAGTCTGCTCGAGCTTGAGACCCATCAACGCGTGTACCTCCGGGAATGCGCAATGGGCATGCACATCGATCGTCCTGACGCGCCGCCCGCTGACCACTACCTCGCGTCTGCGTGGCGCGGGGGCGCCCGCTGCCGCATTGGCTTGCGCAAGCTGCTGCGGCTGGGCGCGGGTCTGTCCCTGTAAAGCGCATCCTGTGAAGACCGCGCCGTGCGTGCAGTCGCTCGCCGTCCCTGCGTTGGTGTGCTGGCCCATGAGACTCCTCCCGATCGTGTGGTTGCGCCCTCACCCCGGCGCCCGCACACATTCTAAGCCGGGAGCGGCCTCAGGGTGTCGTCACGTCCAGCGCT
>JBIKKL010000672.1:0-3011 GCA_044360365.1 Burkholderiales bacterium
GCGCGCGAACCCCAAAAAGCCGAGGCGCCGTTCGATATCCGACTTCAGCAGCCCTCGCTGTGAGGAGTCGAGCAAGTCGCACTTGTTGATGGCGACCACCGTCGCCCTGCCCGCCTCGATGACATAACCGGCGATGTTTGCATCCTGGTCACTCACGCCTTCCGTGCCGTCGATCACGAGAACGGCGACGTTTGCCTCCTCGATCGAATGCAGTGCGCGGATCACCGAAAACTTCTCGACTGCCTCCGAGACCCGGGCTCGGCGCCGCAATCCCGCCGTATCGATCAGCTGATAGTCCCGGCCCCGATGCGCGAACTCGACGGTGATGCTGTCGCGCGTGGTGCCCGGGATCGGTGAAGTGATGACACGGTCCTGCCCCAGCAGTGCGTTGACCAGCGTCGACTTGCCGGCGTTTGGCCGTCCGACGATCGCGATTCGAGGTCGATCCCCCTCGTCCGCAGGCGCCGGCTCGTCGGCTGGCAACTTCTCCAGCATCGCTTCGACGAGCGCTGCGATACCGTCGCCGTGTGCAGAGGAAATCGCCCACGGCGCTCCGAGACCCAGTTCGTGGAACTCGGCCGATGCCACGGCACGATCCATCCCCTCGGCCTTGTTGACGGCAAGCCATACCGTTCGACCGCTCTCGCGCAGCAGTTGCGCCACGTTGCGATCATGCGGATTGAGGCCTTCGCGTGCATCGACCAGGAAGATCACCGCATCGGATTCGGCAACAGCGAGCAGCGTTTGGCGCGCCATCGACTGCACGACCGCCTCGGCCGCGGACGGTTCGAATCCTCCCGTATCGACCACGAGGAACGGACGATCACCCATGCGGCCACGGCCATAGTGCCGGTCTCGTGTCACGCCCGGGGTGTCCGCGACGATGGCGTTGCGGCTACGGGTCAGCCGATTGAACAGCGTCGACTTCCCGACATTGGGACGTCCGACCAGAACGATGGTGGGCAGCATGCCGGGTTACCTTGAGGGTCGATACGCAGTCAGGACAACCAAGCCCGTCAACGCAGTGAAATGCTGAAAAGCCCACCGTTGCGCGTCAGGACCAGGAGAGCATCGCGCGCTGCTACAGGGGAGAGGTGGATGGCGCTGCCGTCGGTTGCAACACGTCCGGCGAGAGCGCCATCGCTGCGGTTGAGCAGATGCACGTAGCCCTGAAAATCCGCGACGGCAATGTGGTTCCCGATCACAGCAGCCCCGGTGACGTATCGGCCTGCCAGGCGTTCCTGTTTCCAGATGCTTGCGCCCGTGTTGCGGTCGAACGCGTGAACCAACCCTTTGTCGTCGGTGGCATAAACATAGCGTGGATCGGCGGCCAGCGGTGCAACGCTCGAAAAATCGCGGACCCAGAGCTGCGTCCCGTTCGTTGCGTCGAAACACCCGGCGCGTCCCTGGTAGGCCACGGCACACACGACGCGCCCCTCCACCAGAGGCGCACCGACGATATCCGTCATGCGTTCAAGTTCCGTCGATCCGCGCGGGTTCGCTACCGTCGCCTCCCAGGCCAAGGTCCCCGAATTGACGATCAGGGCACCGATTTTTCCTCCGGGGAACCCTGTGAAGACGCCCCCGTTCACAGCCGTAATGCCAGCCGGGCTGCGTACCGTGAGCGCAGGCAGCGCGCGCTGATAGACCCATCGGCGTCGGCCATCGACCGTCGCAAGCCCGCTGATGCGTCCGTCGCCGCTCTTAACCACGACGAAGTCTTCAAAGATCGAGGGCGAACTCAGGACTTCCCCGGAAACCAGGGTCTTCCACGCGACCTGGCCCGCATCATCGACTGCGACAACTTCTCCGCGCGAGGTGCCGATGACGGCCAACCGGCCGTCGGCCCCCGGTCCCGCCGAGGCTCGAACCCCGGTGGCTGCGCGCCAAACCTGTTTGCCGGATGCGAGTTCCAGCTTCGAAACTTCACCCGCGGCATTTGCCGCATATACGAAGCCGTTCCGAACGACCGGTCCGAACGCGAAACGATCGCCGGCTCCGACACTGGCTTGCCAGGCTATGCGTGCCTCCACTGTTGGCGTGATGGTGGTCAGTTCAGTGGGCTTCTGTGCGGGCTCGCTACCGAACCAACGATCGTAGTAGCTACCAACGGTCGAGCATGCGCCAAGAACGAGGGCGAGCGACGCCGCGCAGGCGATTCGCAATCTCATCGCGCGCTACCCAGGGCATCGATCTTGATCTGAATGAGGTTACGGTAGGGACTGCGAGCATCCGTCTTTTCCAGAGCCGCCTGATACGCTGCCCGCGCCTCGGCGGTCGATCCTTTCGCTACGAACACGTCGCCTCGCAAGTCCGCGATCAGGTTCGCCATGGGGTCTTCGGACTTCGCGTCGAGCAGTTTCAGAGCGTCGTCGAAACTCTTCTGATCGAGCAGCACCCCCGCAAGGCGGATCCGTGCCAGCGATTTCATGTCTTCGTCGCGTGCGTGATCGACCACCCACTGCAGACTTTCCTTTGCGCTCGCGAGATCGCCCGCGTCGAAATTCAGGCGCGCGGCGGTCAGCGACGCAAGCGCTGCATAGCCGGTGCGCGGGTGTTCTGCCACCAACGCTTTCGCCGCAGCATCGACCGCCTTGCGCTCGCCCTTCTCGGCCTGCTTGAGCAGCGCCGAATACCCCGCGGAGGCCGCGTTCGATTGCCGCTCCTGGTACCAGAGCCAACCCTGGTACCCGGCAATCGCCGCGAGCGCGAGCGCGAGCCCACCGAGACATAGGGCCCCATACTGCTTCCACCAGGCCTTCAGTTCAGACAGTTGTTCCTGCTCTTCGAGATCGTAGTAAGCCATCGAGAAACTCGCTTCGGTGTGTGCCAGCAGTGTAAACGTATACGCGAACGACGAGATGCTTCCCCGGAATCAGCGACCGACCAACCGCGCGACTTCGGCGACATCGACGAGCGTCTGTGCCGAAGTTTCGCGAAGCGGTTTGAGACTGACCTGGCCGGCGGCCACTTCGTCGTCGCCGACGATGACGGCGAACCTCGCGCCCGAT
>JBIKKL010000096.1:0-11016 GCA_044360365.1 Burkholderiales bacterium
CGGTGACGCGCATCGTCACCAAGCCGACGCACATGATCGGCGGCTACGCGCAGTTGAGCTACGGCTTCAACTACTACGGAACGATCGGCACCAACCGCGACGAGTTCGTGGTGGTGCGCAAGATGGACAAGATCGACTGGCTGGATACGCCCGTGGCCGCCGAGCGCACTGCCCTGGTGCAGGCCCAAGGAGAGAACGCATGAAAGTCCGCGCACAGATCGGCATGGTGCTCAACCTCGACAAGTGCATCGGCTGTCACACCTGCAGCGTCACCTGCAAGAACGTCTGGACCAGCCGGCCCGGCATGGAGTACGCGTGGTTCAACAACGTCGAGACCAAGCCCGGCATCGGCTATCCCAAGGAATGGGAGAACCAGGACAAGTGGAACGGCGGCTGGGTGCGCAAGAGCAACGGCAGCATCGAACCGCGCCAGGGCGGGAAGTGGAAGCTCCTGATGAGGATCTTCGCCAATCCCAACCTGCCCCAGATCGACGACTACTACGAACCCTTCACCTTCGACTACGACCACCTGCAAAGCGCCCCGGAGATGAAGGCGAGCCCGACGGCGCGCCCGCGCAGCCTCATCACCGGCCAGCAGATGGACAAGATCGTCTGGGGGCCGAACTGGGAGGAAATCCTCGGCGGCGAATTCAGCAAGCGCAGCGCCGACAAGAACTTCGACGGCTTCGAGGCCGCGCAGAAGGCGATGGTCGGCGAGTTCGAGAACACCTTCATGATGTACCTGCCACGGCTCTGCGAGCATTGCCTGAACCCCACCTGCGTCGCCTCGTGTCCGTCGGGCTCGATCTACAAGCGCGAGGACGACGGCATCGTGCTCATCGACCAGGACAAGTGCCGCGGCTGGCGCATGTGCGTCTCGGGTTGCCCCTACAAGAAGATCTACTACAACTGGAAGAGCGGCAAGGCCGAGAAGTGCATCTTCTGCTACCCACGCATCGAGGCCGGCCAGCCCACCGTATGCAGCGAGACCTGCGTGGGCCGCATCCGCTACCTCGGTGTGCTGCTGTACGATGCCGACCGCATCAAGGAGGCGGCCAGCACCGAGCACGATCGGGATCTCTATCGGCGGCAACTGGAGATCTTTCTCGATCCCAATGATCCTGAAGTGATTGCACAGGCGCGCGCGGACGGCATTCCCGACGCGTGGCTCGAAGCGGCCAAGTCGAGTCCCGTCTACAAGATGGCGGTGGACTGGAAAGTGGCGCTGCCGCTGCACCCCGAGTACCGCACGCTGCCGATGGTCTGGTACGTGCCGCCGCTGTCGCCCATCAGCGCCGCGGCGAACGCAGGGCATATCGGCTTGAATGGCCAGATCCCCGATGTGCAGCAACTTCGCATCCCTGTCGCCTATCTCGCCAATCTACTGACGGCCGGCGATCCGATGCCTGTCGAGCGTGCGCTGCAGCGCATGCTGGCGATGCGCGCCTACCAGCGGGACAAGCACGTCGATGGCCGGATCAATCTCGACGTGCTCAAGCAGGTGAACCTGAGCGAGGAGCAGGTCGAAGCGATGTACCAGATCATGGCAATCGCCAATTACGAAGATCGCTTCGTCATCCCCAGCGCGCACCGGGAGTACGCCGAGAACGCCTTCAACGTGCGCGGCGGCTGCGGCTTCAGCTTCGGCAACGGCTGCAGCGAAGGTGTCGGCGAAGTAAGTCTCTTCGGCAGCGAGAAGAAGCGCACCATCCCCATCAAGGCGGAGGTTTGACATGATGACGCCCAGCCCAATGAGTCTGACGTTGCGCGTGCTTGCGCGGCTGCTGAGCTATCCCGGTGCCGAACTGCGCGGGCACCTGGACGAACTGCGTGAGGTACTGCGTCGCGAGGCGGCGCTGCTGCCACCGCGACTCGCGGAAGTTGAAGCACTGATCGAAAGCATCGCTTCGCAAAGCCCGTTGGATGCAGAGGCCGATTACGTGCAGCTCTTCGACAGCGGGCGGCGCACCAGCCTGCAGCTGTTCGAACATGTACACGGCGATTCACGCGATCGCGGCCCGGCACTGGTCGACCTGGCCCGCACGTTCGAGGCGGCCGGCCTGCTGCTGGCCGAAGGCGAGATGCCCGACTACCTGCCGGTGGTGCTGGAGTATGCCTCGACGCAGCCCCCACCTGAAGCGCGCGCATTCCTGGCCGAGATGGCGCACATCCTGAGCGCCATCTACAGTGCGCTGGCCAAGCGGCGCAGCCGCTACGCTGCCGTGCTCGGCGCGTTGATCGAACTGGCCGGTGAGCAGGTTGCACCGATGGACGTGCCCGAGGAAGAGCCGGTGGACGCCACCTGGGCCGAGCCCCCGGCTTTCGATGGCTGCAGCTCAGCCGGGCAGTCGCGGCGCGATCAGCCGCAACCGATTCGTATCCACCGCAAGCCCTCGACCGGCGCCGTTCCAGGAGTCCGCCCATGAATGCCTTGAGCACCTATCTGCACAACTTTCTGTTCAACGTCTACCCATACATCTGTCTGGCCGTGTTCTTCATGGGCAGCCTGGCGCGCTACGACCGCGACCAGTACACGTGGAAGAGCGACTCGTCACAGATGCTGCGCGCCCGTCAACTCAAGATCGGGAGCAACCTGTTCCACGTCGGCATCCTGTTTCTCTTCTTCGGCCACTTGTTCGGCCAGCTCACCCCGCATTCGGTGTACGAGCTCGTAATGACGGCGCAGCAAAAGCAGATGCTGGCGGTGATCGCCGGCGGTATTGCCGGATTCATCTGCCTGATCGGCCTGACGATGCTGCTGCACCGGCGCATCTTCGATCCGCGCATCCGGCTAACCAGCCATCGTACCGACCTCGCCATTCTGGTCATCCTTTGGGTGCAGCTCGTCATGGGTTTGACCACGCTACCGGCCTCGCTGTCGCACGTGAAGGATCCGCAGACGATGCTGACGCTGGCCACCTACCTGCAGGGTATCGCGACCTTTCGCCCCGACGCTGCCCCATTGGTGGGCATCGAGTGGCATTTCCTCGCTCACATGGTGCTCGGCATGACGATCTTCCTGCTGTTCCCGTTCAGCCGCCTCGTGCACGTGTGGAGCGGCTTCGCCACGGTGGCCTATCTGTTCCGGCCGTATCAGGTCGTGCGCTCGCGCCGACTCAATCTGCCGCCGGGCCACAACACCGCGCAGCTACGCGATTGAGGAGAAAGATATGGCTCAGACCACGCTTGCAGGAACGGTACCCAGCGTCAATGACGTGCCGTTGTGCGGTGTCGACGAGTGTCTCACCCCCGAGGTGGTGCGTCAGCGTGCCTGCTCGGAGCTGCTGCGGCAGGCCGCGTGCCATGCCGGCCTGCTCGGCGAGGAGGATGCGCCGAGCGTGGACGGGATCCTCAGCGAGGCGGCATCGGATGCCATCGAGGCGCTGCTGGATCGCAATCTCGCCGTGGATGATCCGTCGGAGGAGGCATGTCGGCGCTACTACGACAGCAACGCGGCTTCCTACCGCCGCGGGGAGCGGGTCCGGGTGCGTCACATCCTGTACGCCGTGACGCCCGGGAGCGACTTGCGCGCCCTGCGTCGGCAGGCCGAAGCCACGCTGCTTCAGGTTCGTTGTCATGACGAGGGCGACACTGACCGGTTCGGTCAGGCGGCGTACGACCTGTCGAACTGTCCGAGCGGCGCCGAGCGCGGTGCGCTCGGTTGGCTGGAGCGCAGCGCCTGCGCACCGGAGTTCGCTGCCGAGATCTTCGGGCACAGCGAAGTGGGCGTGCTGCCGCGACTCGTCCACAGCCGGTTCGGCCTGCACGTGGTCGAAGTGTTGGCGCGCGATCCGGGTCAGACCCTTCCATTCGATACGGCAAGGGGCGCGGTCGCCGCGACGCTGCGCAACCGGCGTTACGTCACCGAGCTGCGGCGCTATGTGGCATTGCTGGCCGCCGAGGCACGCATCGAAGGCGTCGATCTGGACGCCTTCGAACTGGTCATGGACAACGGCTGAGGCGACGACGATGTTCCCTGGGGACGACCCGGTCGGAGAAGCGATGGGCATGCAGGGACCGATGCATGCCACCGGGGATGACGACTTCGCTGCGCGTATCGAGCGCTTCGAACACGGCTTCTTTCCGCGGTATCAGGCGCAGTTCCAGGATCTGGTCGAACGTGGGCAGCATCCGAAGGTGCTGTTCATCGGCTGTTCGGACTCGCGTGTCGTACCTTACCTGCTCATGGGCGCCGGCCCCGGAGACATCTTCATGGTTCGCAACGTCGGCAACTTCGTGCCGCCGTACGATGCATCGAAGGGATATCACGGCACTGCCGCTGCGATCGAATTCGGCCTTCTGAACTTCGACATCCGTCATCTCGTCGTGTGCGGACACAGCCATTGCGGCGCGGTGAGGGCGCTCTATCAGGACGTGCCGGAGGAGGCGACCCACATGCGGCGCTGGCTGGAACTGGGCGCGGATGCGGTGTTGCCGGTCACGCTTTCGGAGGACGCCCTGCGGCGTACCGAACAGCGATCGGTGATCCTCCAGCTGGAACGGCTGCTCGACTATCCGCTGGTGCGCAAAGCGGTCGAGAGGCGCAGGCTGTTTCTGCACGGGTGGCACTATCTCATCGAGGACGGGCGGGTACTCGTGCTGAATGTCGCCAAGCGCCGCTTCGAGGTGGTCGAGCGTCACGAGTCGGGAAGCGGTTCGGTGGCGCCCGGCTGATCGGGTGTCTCCCGAAGTCGTCCCGTGTATCATCGCGTATTCGCATGTATACACGAGTGGATCATGAGCGCTTCCAGGGTCGATGTAATCGTTGTTGGTGGCGGCAATGCCGCCTTGTGTGCAGCCCTTTCCGCACACGAGCAAGGCGCGAAAGTCGTCGTGCTCGAACGCGCGCCGCAGGAGCGTCGAGGCGGCAACTCCGCATTCACCGGCGGCGGCTTCCGCATGGTTCACGATGGCCTGGAGACGGTGCGCAGCGTCGTCCCCGATCTGACCGAAGGCGAGATCGCGAACACGGATTTCGGCAGCTACAGCGCGGCGCAGTATCTGGATGACCTCGGCCGTGTGACGCAGTGGCACTGCAATCCCGATCTGGCCGAGGCGGTCGTGCAGGAAAGCACGGGCACCGTCCAGTGGCTGCATCGGCAAGGCGTGCGCTTCATCCCGCGCTTCGGTCGCTACGCCTTCAAGCACGAGGGCAAGTTCAAGTTCTTCGGCGGTACCGTGGTCGAAGCCGCAGGCGGTGGCAGGGGGCTCGTGCAGGCCGAGTACGTCGCCGCAGAGAAGAAGGGCATCGAAGTGCGCTACAACGCCCGTGCGACAGGGCTGCTGCGATCCGGCGGTGCGGTGTGCGGCGTGAAGATCGATGTCGGCGGCGAGGAGGAGGAGATCTTCGCCAGCGCGGTCGTGCTGGCTGCAGGCGGCTTCGAAGCCAATCGGGAAATGCGTACCCGGTACCTCGGCCCGGGCTGGGACATGGCGAAGGTACGCGGCACCCGCTACAACACCGGCGACGCCATCCAGATGGCGCTCGACATCGGGGCGCAGGCGTACGGGCACTGGTCCGGGTGTCACTCGGTATCGTGGGAGCGCTACTCGCCGGACTTCGGCGAACTCGACAATCCGATCGTGTCGAGCCGCAACGGCTATCCGTTCAGTCTCATGATCAACGCCGAGGGCAAGCGCTTCGTCGACGAAGGCGCGGATTTCCGCAACTACACCTACGCGAAGTACGGCCGCATCGTGCTGGAGCAGCCGGGCAGCTTTGCGTGGCACGTATTCGATTCGCAGGTCGAGCATCTACTGCACGACGAGTATCGTTCCAAGGGCACCACCAAGGTCCACGCCGATACGCTGGAAGAACTCGTGGCGAAGATGGAAGACGTGCATGCGCCGCAGTTCCTGCGTACCGTTCGCGAATACAACGCGGCCATCACGCGGGACGTGCCCTTCAACCCGAACATCAAGGACGGCCGGCGCACGCAGGGACTCGCGATCGACAAATCGAACTGGGCCCTCGCATTGGAAAAACCGCCGTTCGCGGCGTACGCGGTCACGTGCGGCATCACCTTCACCTTCGGTGGCCTGAAGATCGATACGACCGCGCAGGTGCTGGATATCGCCGATCAGCCGATTCGCGGTCTGCATGCCGCAGGCGAACTCGTGGGCGGGCTCTTCTACTTCAACTATCCGGGCAGCTCGGGGCTCATGGCAGGTTCGGTCTTTGGTCGCATCGCGGGGCGTACGGCAGCGTCGCATGCGTTGGGCAAGTCGGATCGCTGACGCTCGGCGAACGAAGGAGGACAGGCGATGATCACATTGCTGGGATGCGGGGACGTCGGGCCGATCCATGAACCGGTGACGCGTTTCGCCGAGCTCGTCAAACCGACGTTGGCGCAGGCCGATCTTCGCTTTGCTCAGGTCGAGCGTGTCTATTCGGAGCGCGGTGCCGTGCAGGTGCATTCGGGCGACATGCACAGCCGTCAGCATCCGCGGTTCGCGCAGATCTTCTCCGAATGCGGATTCGATGTCGTGTCGCTGGCGAGCAATCACGCGATGGATTGGGGGCCGGACGCGATGCTGGATACGGCCGAGTTGCTTCGGTCGCAAGGCATGCAGGTGATCGGTGCCGGATGCGATCTGGCCGATGCGCGCCGACCTGCGATCGTCGAGCGCAAGGGCGTGAAGGTCGCGTTCCTCGCCTACTGCTCGGTGCTGCGCGAAGGCTACGCCGCCCGTGCCCATCACCCGGGCGTGGCGCCCCTGCGTGCGCATACGTACTACCAGGCGGCCGAGTATCAGGCCGGCATGCCGCCCCGCATCGTGACGATTCCTTATGAAGAGGATCTCGCCGGGATGGTCGAGGATGTCCGGAACGTGCGCTCGCAGGCCGACGTGGTCGTGGTCTCGCTGCACTGGGGGCTGCACTTCATCCCGCGTTTGATTGCAGACTATCAGCCGACCGCGGCGCGTGCCGCGTTCGAGGCAGGGGCAGACCTCATTCTCGGGCATCACGCCCACGTTCCGAAGGCGATCGGGGTCCACGGCGGCAAGGCTTGCTTCTACAGCCTGAGCAACTTCATCATGTCCGCACCGCCGGCCAAGCCCGAGCGCTACGAAACCTTCGGCAAGCGCTACGGGGTGAGGCTCGATCCCGAGTATCCCAATCTGCCCTACGGGGAGGACGCCAAGCGCAGCCTGATCGCGCGTGCGCGGTTGTCGAAGCAGGGCGTCGAGCGGGTGTCGTTCCTGCCGGTGTTGATCGACAAGCAGCTCCGCCCCGAGGTCCTGAAGGCCGGGGATCCGCGCTTCGACGACGCGGTGCGCTACATGAACTGGGCTTCGGAAGGACATGCGCCGCCGTTTCGCGTCGAGGGGGACGAGGTGCTCGTCGCATGAAGTCGAACACGCTGCTCTTTCGCAAGCCCGTGTCACGCGTACTCAGCGAGGCCGCGCGCAGCGAAGCGAAGTCGCGCAGCGAGTTCGTCTACCTTCAGCTGCGAACGGCACTGACCTCCGGTGCGCTCAAGCCGGGCGAGCGGGTGATGGAGGTCGAGGTGGCCGAGTGGCTCCAGGTGAGTCGCACGCCGGTTCGCGAAGCGCTGCGCAGGCTCGAGAGCGAGGGGCTGCTGCGCATCGAGCCGCGCCTGGGACTGGTGGTTGCGTCGATCTCGCGCGAGGCCATGCTGGAACTCTACGTGATGCGCGAGCTGCTGGAAGGAACGGCGGCACGCCTGTGCGCGACGTCGGCCACCGACATCGACCTCATGGCACTGGACGAATTGATCAAGCGCGAGCAGAAGATGCAGTCGGATCCCGCGGCGCTCGCGCGCCACAATCGGCTCATCCACGAGGCGATCCATCGCGGCGCGCATAACCGCTACCTCGAGAAGAGTCTCGCTGCGGTCAACGATACGATGTATCTCCTCGGGCCCAGTCAGATGCTGCTGCCCGAGCGCGCGCGTACCGCGGGTAGCGAGCACGCCGAGATCGCGAAGTGCATCCTGAAGCGCGATGCCGATGCAGCCGAGGCGGCCGCGCGCAAACACATCCGGGCCGCACAGCGGCAACGGTTGAAGCAGCTCTTTCCGGAGGCCTGATCCATGCCACAGACCATTGCCGAGAAACTTTTCTCCCGGCACAACCTCGCCGGCAAGGCGGTCGCCGCGGGCGACATCCTCGAGGCGCGCATCACCGGCGCCATGGTGCACTACCACGCGAACGAACCGATGCACGATCTCGCCCTGCAGGCAGGGTTCAAGGACGGCCTGCCGCGCGTCTGGGATCAGGACCGGGTGTTCGTGCTGCTCGATCATCATCAGCCCACGCTCTCGCAGAAGCAGGCGGACGAGAACGCGCTGATCAGGCGCGAGGTCGAGCGGCTGGGCATCCGCTGCTTCCACGACTCCGAGCCCGGCATCGCGCATCAGATGATGGCCGACTATGGTTTGATGCGCCCAGGCGAACTCGTCGTCGGCAACGATTCGCACACGATCAGCTACGGCGCGCTCAACTGCGGGGGCATCGGCATTACGCGCGCCGACATGCTCTATACGCTGCTCTTCGGCGAATTGTGGTTTCAGGTGCCGCAGTCGATCCGCATCGTCCTCAACGGCAAGCAGCCGAACTACCCGATCGCGAAGGACATCGTGCTCTATCTCGCGGGCAAGTACGGCGACGACTTCGCCGGCAACATGTCGATCGAGTACACGGGATCGCTGGTGCCGCAGTTGTCCGTCGACAGCCGCATGTGCCTCGCCGCACACGGGGTGGAGATCGGTGCGAAGCTTGCGATGTTCCCCTACGACGAGACGACCGAGCGCTTCGTGAAGGCACGTACGCAGGCACCGTTCGAGCCGGTTGCAGCGGATGAGGGCGCGAGTTACGAAAAGGAAGTGGTGCTCGATGTCGATGAAATGCCCTTCGTCGTGGCGAAGCCGCACCAGTTCGGCAACGTATCGCCGGTGAAGGAAGTCGCGGGCAGCCCCATCAATCAGGCGATCATCGGTTCATGCGCGAACGGGCGCTTCGAGGACATCGAGATCGCAGCGCGCGTGCTCAAAGGGCGCAAGGTCGCGCGCGGCGTGCGCTTCATCCTGTCGCCGGCATCGCAGCAGGTGTATCTGCAATGCGTGAAGGCAGGGTTGGTGGAATCGCTGCTGGAGGCTGGCGCGCAAGTGGTGACGCCGGGCTGCGGGGTGTGCCAGCCCAAGGTCGGTTTTCTCTCCGACGGCGAGGCGTGCATCACCTCGACGACGCGCAACTTCAAGGGACGCAAGGGCAGCATGAAGGCCGACATCTATCTTGCCGGGCCGCTCACGGTGGCGGCTGCGGCGCTGGCGGGCAGGATCGTCGATCCGCGGGAGGTGCTCGATGGACGCTAGATTGAATCAGGTGCTGCGGGGACGTGTATGGAAGTTCGGCGATTCGATCGAGACCGATGCGATCAATCCGTACTATCGCTATCCGACGATGGAGGAACTCAAGCTGCACACGATGGAGGCCTATCGGCCCGAGTTCCCGCAGCAGGTGAAGCCGGGCGACATCCTCGTCGCCGGACGCAACTTCGGCTGTGGATCGAGTCGACCGGGTCTCGTCCTGCGCGAAGTCGGCATCGTGGCGATCATCGCGGAGTCGGTGGCGCGGCTGTTCCTGCGCAACAGCATCGCCCGCGCGATTCCCATCTTCATGGCGCCGGGCATCACGGCTATCGTCGAGGACGGCGAATCGCTCGAGGTTGATTATCCGAACTGCATCGTGCGCAATCCAGCGAGCGGGGCATCCGTGCCCTTGCGGGCGTTTCCGCCGCTCATCGAAGAAATCTTTGCCGCCGGCGGGCTGCCCGAATATGCCTTCCAGCGCTATGTCCGGGAGACTCAAGGTTCATGAACGTCATTCGCTTGGGTGTGGTGGCTGCATCGTTCGCGGTCTTTTCCGGCGCCGTGAGCGCGCAGGATGCGAACTTCCCCGTCAAGCCGATTCGCTTCCTCGTCGGGCAGGCCCCAGGGGGGGCGACGGACATCGTGGGGCGCATGGCGGCCACGAAGATGAGCGAAGTGATCGGCCAGAACGTACTGGTCGAGAATCGCACGGGCGCGGCGGGTTCGATCGCTGCATCGACCGTGGCCAAGAGTACGCCGGACGGCTACACCGTGCTGGTGGTGTCTAGCAGTTTCGCGATCAATCCGAGTCTCTATGCGAATCTTCCGTTCGATCCGCAAAAGGATCTGGCGCCCGTGACGCTGCTGGCCGAAGCGCCGTTCCTGCTGGTGGTGCATCCGTCGCTGCCGGTGAAAAGCGTGAAGGAACTGGTGGCGTTGGGTCGTACCCGCGGCGATGTGCTCACCTACGGATCCGGAGGCGTGGGCAGTTCGGGGCACTTGGCAGGCGGGCTGTTCGAGACGACGGCCGGGGTGAAATTCACACACGTTCCGTACAAGGGGGCGGGGCAGGCGCTCGTCGACCTGCTGGGCGGGCAGATCACGTTCACGTTCGCGAGCATGCTGTCGTCGGGGCCGCACGTGAAGCAGCAGCGGCTGCGCGTGCTCGGCGTGACGAGCAAGAAGCGCTCCGCGGCGATGCCGCAGGTGCCCACGATCGCCGAGGCGGGTTATCCGGCCTATTCGACCGGCAGTTGGTACGGATTGCTGGCGCCGGCCGGCACGCGTCCGGCCGTGCTCGATCGACTCTCGCAGGCGGCCCACAAGAGCGTCATGTCGCCGGAGGTGCGCGAGCGCTTGTCGGGCGATGGGGCCGAGCCCATCGGCAGTTCGCCCTCGGAGTTCCAGTCCTATCTCGGCGCCGAGATCGCCAAATGGCGCAAGGTGGTGGCGAGCATAGGATTGAGCGCGAAATGAGTGCGAACATCTCGCCGACGCTGCGCTTCGCACAGCATGCGGCCACGCTGCGGTACGAGGAGCTGCCGAAGCCGCTGATCAAGCTGCTCAAGCAATGCGTGCTCGATACCCTCGGTGTGTCGATTGCGGCTTCCACCCTTGCGCCGGAGGCACAGATCGTTCGCGACTACGTGACGTCCTTCGGCGGTAGGGGCAAGACGACGTT
>JBIKKL010000673.1:0-3001 GCA_044360365.1 Burkholderiales bacterium
TTCATGACTACTGCTCCTATGCGGGCTTGCGCCCATTAGAGCAGAGCTTGTACTTAACCTGCTGTCCGGATTCCGGGGGCCACTTCTCCCGGCCCGTAGAAAGCAAACACAGTAAGATCCGGGCGCAGAGAGACTGCTCGTGCAAAGGGCCAGCACTTGAATTTCACCATTGAAACGCTTCGGGAGCACGACTGGCCGCAAGTGCGCCGGATCTACGGCGAAGGGCTGCGTACAGGCGTTGCCGCATTCGCCAGGACGGTCCCGCAATGGGAAGCCTGGAATCGCGGACACTTGAAGACAGGACGTTTCGTCGCAAGCGATGCCGCAGGCCGCGTCGTCGCATGGGCGGCCCTGTCGGCAGTTCCAGATACATGAGGCACGGCCGGTGTCGCTGAGGTCAGCGTCTACGTCACCTCCGGTGCGCAACAGCGTGGTGTAGGCCGTGCACTGCTCCTCCGTCTGATTTCCGCATCGGAAGAAGCGGGATACTGGACATTGCAGGCACAGATGATCGCCGGGAATGTTGCGAGTATGGCGCTTCATCTCGCTTGTGAATTTCGCAGGGTCGGCTACCGCGAGCGTTACGGCCATGTCGACGGAATCTGGCACGACGTCATCCTGATGGAACGTCGTAGCGCGAACACCGGCGGGCCAGGACTGCCTACGAAAATCTGCACTGCGACGACTGGCCTGGCCTAACTCTCAACTTCGCGTACTCACCAACATGACCACTAACCGAAGCGTTACATTCTTCGATACCCAGTTCCAAAAGCAAGTGGCGGACAACGATTTTGCCCTGAATCCTTTCGAGACCGTAGCGCTGCCGTTCGTGCGTGGTCATGTTCTCGACCTGGGATGCGGGATGGGGAACCTGAGCGTGGCCGCTGCCCGTCGCGGCGCCACTGTGCTGGGGATAGATGCCAGCGCCGCCGCGATCGTGCGCCTTCGTACGACTGCCAAGGCGGAGAATCTCGCGCTCGAGGGCGTGTTGACCGATATCGGAGTCTATGAAATCACCCGCCGGTTCGACACCATCGTATCAATCGGTCTCCTCATGTTCTTCCAGCGCGACAAGGCGCTCGCCCTGCTTGCGGAGATCCAGGAGCACGTTGCCGGGCAAGGCGTGGCGATCGTCAACGTCTTGACCGAGGGCACCACGTTCATGCGGATGTTCGAGCCAGGCCACCATTATTTATTCGGAAAGCACGAACTGGAAGATCGATTCGAGGGGTGGAACATCCTGCACGCGAGCCAGGACGGGTTCGACGCTCCGGGAAACACCAGGAAAGAGTTCTCCACGGTGGTGGCCCGAAAGATCTCGTAGGGAAGCAGAGATCTAGACCAGCAAAGGCACGACCTGTCGTTCGACCCTCGGGCACCGGCGTTCCACCGACGCGACCGCTTTCCTGGCAGGGATCACAGCGAGGAACCCAACGCACCTAAACCTGCGTCATCACGGTCGCGCTATGGATGTGCGCTCTAAACATTCCTGTCCACGCCGAATCGCCGCAAGCCCCGACAACAGCTTTGCGTACTGCCCCGGTTCCGAAACGGGTGTAAGCAGGAAGCCTCGCGCGTAACCATCCGCGTTGCGACCTTCGCCGACGATCTGTCCGAGATGGTTGATGTTCCGCCCGATTTAGAGCGTCCACCCGGCGTCTCCGGGAATGAGGCCGTTCAGGTCGTAGGTCAGACCGTGTTCCCAAGGGATGGCAATGCCGAATGGGTACCGCGCAGACCCCGATCCGGTGACCGGATTCCATGGCTCGGAATCCTTGTCAGGATGTTTCCACTGCGGCTATGGCCCCGTGATAGGTACGCGGCTTATCATGTGGGCACAAGCCGTCCCGTCAAATCAGGAGGAAACATGGAAACTACGGTGATGCTCACCGGCGACGTCAATCTCATGGGCGTCGAAGACCCCGCCATCCCCTTTCGCAGCGTGCAGAGCACCTTCGCACAGGCGGACGTCGTGTTCTGCAATCTGGAATGCTGCCTGTACGAGCCGCCCGTGCCGCGCGTGATGATGGCCGACGAGGTGTCGGGCTACGAAGGCTTCTATGCCCCCCCGCAGAGCGGACGCGCCCTGAAGCTCGGCGGCTTTCATTGCGTCGGCAATGCGAACAACCAGAACTATGGCCCCGAGCAGATCACGGCGTCGAACGCGTGCCTCGACGAGCTCGGCATGCCGCACGTCGGTACCGGCGCGAACCAGAAGGCGGCCCGAGCCCCCGTCGTGGTCGAACGAAACGGCAAGCGCGTCGGGTTCCTGCAGCGCACCTCCCAGTACTGGCCGAACAACCACGAAGCGCTCGAAGCCCGCGCCGGCGTTGCCGTGATCAAGGCCTACACGGCGTATCAGCCGGTGTACTACAAGGATGGCCACCTGCCGCCGAATCGGCCGGGCACGCCGCCCACGATCCTGACGTGGTGCGATCCGGGCTACCTCGGCGCATTCAAGCAGGATATCGCGGAGCTAAAGGGCAAGAGCGACATCGTGGTCTCCTCCCACCACATGGGGCATCGCGGCGAAATCCTCGACTTCCAGCTTGAAATCGCCCATGCAGCGATCGACGCGGGCGCCGACGTCGTGATGGCGCACGCGGAGCACTATCCCCTCGGCATCGAGGTCTACAAGGGCAAGCCGATTTACTATGGCCTCGGCAGCTTCTGCTTCATCAGGAGCAACAAGCGCTATCTGCGCGGTTGGGTAGGCCTGTTGGCGCGCGTGACCTACGAAGGGGACCGAGTGAAACGCATGGGATTCTCTTTCGTGCGGCAGAACGACGACACCGGAGTCGTCATCCGCGCGCCCGAGCAGGAGAGCGCAGCGCTCGAAGAGATCCGGCAGATGTCGAAGCGCTTCGGCACCCGATTCGAGATCGCCGGCGATCAGGTGCTTTTCAATACGGCTGCCTGAAACTGACCTGGGGGAGAAAACCATGCACATGCCGATCACGGCAGCTTCCATCATCGTGCTCGCGCTCAGCGCGAGCGTCCT
>JBIKKL010000165.1:0-8784 GCA_044360365.1 Burkholderiales bacterium
TTGCCGCGCAAGGCGGCCACGAGTTGCCGCCCCGACTGACGCCATAGTGGATCTTGACGGCTCATGGCCAGAAAAAGGCACCTCTGGCGTCCAAACAACGATGGCATGGGCCTTGCTGGGTAGCCATCCACGGGATCCATGCAGCGTGCGCTCTCATTGAGAGATCGGAACGAAATCGCATAGCTTTAGTGCACAGTGGCAGTGGATCTACGGCAGTTCGGAAGTCATAAAAAGAGGTCGCATAGTGACGCTTCTAGCCAATGCCTTGGGCATACACGAGAAAGCCTTGCAGGTGAAAAGTGCTCGGTTGGAAACGATCGCGCGAAATATTGCCAACTCCGATACGCCGCAATTCAAGGCGAAGGATATTGATTTTCGAGGTGTGCTCGAGGCTGTGACGCAAACAAGCATGAACATGACAGCGACGCAGCCTAGGCACTTCCGCGATGGGGCGCTGATCAATCCGCTGGGTGAAATGTACCGCGTGCCCTACAACAATGCCTTTGACGGCAATACCGTGGAGCTTCATGTGGAGCAGGCTCATTATGGCAAGGCCGCGGCCGACTACCAGGCGACGTTGAGCTTCTTGGAGAGCCGAGTGGGTTCAATTCGCAAAGCGTTGAAGGGAGAGTGACCCATGTCATTAGACAAAATCATCGGTATTGCCGGTACTGCACTCAACGCGCAGATGATCCGGTTGAACACAACTGCTTCGAACATGGCTAATGCGTCGACCGTGAGCGCAACTGAAGGGGAGGCATATCGCGCCAAGCGGCCGCTCTTCAAGGCACTAGTCGAGGAACGCATGACGCACAGAGGTGCCGAGCATGTGGGGGGCGTAAAGGTGGATCGACTCACCGATGATCCGACGCCGATACGCAAAGTGTTCGAGCCACACAATCCACTCGCTGACGAGAACGGATATGTGTTTCATTCCAACGTCAACGAGGTTACCGAGATGGTGGAAATGATGGCTGCCTCTCGGTCTTATCAAAACAATGTCGAAGTGAGCAACACTGCAAAACAGCTGCTCATGCGTACCATCGAATTGACCCGGGCTTAACGGGATCTGGGGGGGGCATCCGCGTGAATACCGCCACGACTTCGACAGTTGCAGCGCCGACCAAGTCGACAACGCCACAAAATAAATCGCAGAGCAATTCAGCCAACCAGGAGATGGGGCAGGCGGCTTTTCTTAAACTGTTCACCACTCAGCTACAAAACCAAAACCCACTGGATCCGGTTAAGAATGAGGCGTTCGTGGCACAGCTGGCCCAGTTTTCACAGCTGGAGGCCACCACCAAGATGGCCGATTCGATGTCGATCATTGCAGCGGCAACCCAGGCAGATCGAATTCTCGCAGGCGCCGGGCTGATTGGAAAGCAAGTCGCGTCGCCGAATGGAACGGCAGCGTTGGCAGAGGGCGGCTCGATTCGTGGTGTGGTGTCGGTGCCCAATGGGGCGAATTCTGTACGAGTCGATGTTTACGACAGCAACGGTCTTCGCGTGTTCACGCAGTCACTTGGGCGGCAGGCGCCGGGAGATGTGTCGGTGAGTTGGGCCGGCGTGAATGACAAGGGCGAGCGAATGCCAGTGGGGCGCTACCAAGTGGTCGCCACGGTGGACAGCTTCGGCCAGGTGTCGCAGGTGCCGCTGAGCACACCCGCACAGGTAAAGAGCGTCACCTATGACAGCGCTCTGAAGGAACTGGTGCTTGAGCTTGTCGACGGCAGTACGGTACCGATGTCAAAGGTTCGCCGGGTAGACGGTTAGTGGGCTCGTTCGATGCCCTTGTAGCGATTTAATCGGAGCTTGACTCATGTCTTTCTATACTTCCCTGACCGGGTTGAATGCTGCCACGACGCAATTGAGCGTGACCAGCAATAACATCGCTAACGTAGGTACCACGGGGTTCAAGCGATCTCGTGCAGACTTCGGCGACATCTTTGCAACCTCGCCTTTGCAACGGGCATCGGCTGTCGTGGGGCAGGGCGTCTCGCTCAAATCCGTCACGCAGGAATTCAGTCAGGGAAACATCCAGTTTTCTGCGAGCGCCTTGGACCTGGCAATCACGGGTGACGGGTTCTTCCCTCTGAAGTCCGCGGATGGCCTGCAAGACATGTATACCCGCAACGGCACCTTCGTTCTGAACGACTCGTTCGCGGTGGTGAACTCCGCGGGACAATCGCTCATGTCCGCAGCCGTGGACTCGAGCGGTAAGGCGGACCTTGGCAACTTGAAGAAACTTATCGTGCCGCGTTCCACCACGGGTGACGCTGAAGAAACCACGCAAATTGGTTTGAGTTTGAATCTGCCGGCCGATGCTCAGGTGATTACTTCGAAGTTCGATCCGACCGATCCGTCGACCTACAACCTGACGACGGCTATTACGGTCTTTGATCAGGGGGGTAACGAGTACCTCGCGAACGTTTATTACATCAAGACCCAGCGTGCAAGCCCGGAGGATCAGAGCAACAAATGGCAAACCCACGTCTACATCGGCGGCACGAAACTGGACGAGTTCCTTACGCAAGCCGAGAGTACTGAGGGAGAGAAGCTGTTCGTCAACAAGTACGGGCAGGTAAAACCGGAAAGCGAGATCGAGCCGCAGCTCATATCGCGTGGTGTAACCAAGCTCTTCAATATCGACGATCTGAGCAACAAGCAGGCTTCTACGCCAGCGGAGTATGTCGGGAGTCCGCTCGATGCGCCGACGTTGACAAAGCTCAAAAGCGGAACTTTCAGCATCTTTGAAGCTCTCGGAAGCGCAGGGAGTGACGGGATCAAGTTCAGCCTGAATGTCGACGACTCGAATTCCGATGTGGAAATCGACGTGTCTGACCTTTGGGATGAAAACGCCGATCCCATGAGTGGAGTGGAGCTGGCGCGCGTTCTTGAAGCACGAATCAACAAATCATACGGCGACCTTCGTTACTTCGACCTTTCGTCGCTGGTGTCAGAGGATGATCCGAACGTAGTTAATCTTTTCAGTATTCGCGTCAATTCTGGCGGCGACAACATTGACAAGGATATCAGCGTAGATGTGAGTGGGTTGGAAGGTGTGGATCTCGCGAACATGAGTCCAGAAAGTCTCCAGTCCCTTATCAACGAAGCGCTGACGGACGCGTCTGACGAACTCGGCGCGCAGATCCAGGCCACTTACTCGCCATCGCAGCAGACCTTCCTCTTTGAATCTACCGGCGCCATCAACGCGAAAAGCTGGCTCAAGGCTTTTTCCGGTACGTCATCCAACGAGATATTCAGTCTGACTCAAAATTACCTCGAGGTGAATGAGGAAACCGGGAGCTATGGGGGGCAGGCCATCCCTAATGGCGATCCGCTTCGGTATTACAACTCGAACTATGTGTTGAGCGACCAGCGTTACGGCATTCGTGTACGTTTTGATGACACGGTTGGCATCTTTACTGTTCTGTCTGGGACCAGCGGCGACAGCTCTTCGGTTCAAATAGTCACGCCCGAGGATGCGGATGATGCGGCTTTTACTAATTTTCAGTCGATCTTTAACTTCAGTGCTGGTTTGGAGGATGCGACCGATATTCCCACGCGAGGGATACGGTCAAGCCCGGCGGTGGTTACAGGTACGGCTATCGGGGTCAATCTCGATAATAAGTTTCGGTTGACCAGTGAGACCAACAAGTTCACGGTGACTGTGGACAATGTGACTGGTCTCGTTTCGCTGCCGATTGGGCAGGATTTTACGAAGGAGAGCTTTCGCGCCCTGCTGGAGCAGCGCATCAACTCTCTTGAGGATTCGCTTGGACGGAGTGTTAACGGGGTGCGTGTGGATTTCGTTACCCAAGGCACGCAGACGACCTTGAAGTTCACCTCGGGCACTGAGGGTGATGATTCGTTCTTGAAGGTGAGTGGGCCGAGTTATTGGGGTCTAAGCGACCTCGAGAGTGGGCGCGGGTCCACCGAGCGCTGGATTGCGCCGCCACAAGCCGTGAACGAGAACGGCGTCGCCTTGTACGTGGATCGTGACGGCAATGAGACCACCGAAGT
Source organism: Burkholderiales bacterium (assembly GCA_044360365.1). Lineage (GTDB taxonomy): Bacteria > Pseudomonadota > Gammaproteobacteria > Burkholderiales > WYBJ01 > WYBJ01. Next base: position 4,024 of record JBIKKL010000165.1, read on the forward strand.
GGGCGTGTTCTCGGAGACAGAAGCGCGCGACCTCTGGTCGGCGATCTATTTGGACAAGGGGGAATTGACGTTTGATACCGGCGGTAATTTGCTTTCACCGGCGGTGCCTATCGGATTTAAGCCAAACACGATTGGCGACACCGGTGCAACGCTTGCATTCGCGATCGATTACGCGGGGTCGACTCAGTACTCCTCCGGGTTTTCAGTGCTCGCGCAGAGTCAGAACGGGCGCCCCGAAGGAGACCTGATCGGGTTGAATATTGGCAATGACGGGCTGGTATCTGCCAACTATTCCAACGGTACTCAAAAAAACCTGGCCAAGATCATCCTGGCTAACTTCACTGCGCCCACAGGGCTGCGGCAATTGGGTGACAGCAACTACCTGGCGACGTCGCTATCGGGAGCCGTGACCCTGGGGGAGGCGGGCACGGCGGGCTTCGGAACAGTGCGCGCGGGTGCTCGCGAGGGAGCGAACGTCGACATGACTCAGGAATTGGTCGAATTGATCACGGCGCAGCGCAACTTTCAGGCGAACGCTAAGGCGATCGAGACCAACAATACGCTGACTCAAGCCATTATCAACATTCGCTCTTAATCCTCGACTTGTGGCTATTTCAACGTTTAAGGCGCACCAATGGACCGTCTGATCTTTAATGCCTATGCCGCCTTGCGTGACAAGTCTGTCGACTGGAAGGTGATGACGAACGACGTGAGCAATATCTCGACCGTCGGGTTCAAGCGCAGCTTCGCGGTCGTGACCCAGGCCATGAAGGCGCTTGGCCCAGGGTTTGAGAGCCGACTTCAGCCCCAAGGTCGCTACACCGACCGGGTTCAACTCGAAGCGGGCCCAATGATGGCGACGGGGCGAGCGCTCGACATCGCCATGCAGGGGCGTACCGTGGTGTCAGTTCAGGCAAAGAACAACGAAGTGGCCTTCACGCGGCGCGGCGACTTGCGCGTCAATGTGGACGGCGCTCTGGAGACCGGTGCAGGCCATCTTGTGCTGGGCGAGGACGGGCCGATCACCGTACCCCCTGGGTTCTCGGTTCGAATCAATCAGGATGGGACGGTCGTGGCCAGTGATCCGGCGCAGGCGGGCGTGGCCGCCGAGCAGGTGCTCGCGCAGCTGCGCTTGCGTGACGCGAGTAATGTGGCTCTCTCCCGGCGAGAGGACGGGCTCTTCGCTGTCTCGGATCAGCCGCCAGGTGCCGACATTGTCAACGGCACAGAACTCGTCGGGGTGGTCACGGGGATGCTTGAGAACAGCAACGTCAGTGCTGTCGATGCACTGACGCGACTGATGGATCACGCCCGCAGCTTCGAGATCCAGGTCAAGGCGATCAAGGAAGTCAAAGAGTTAGATGCCTCCGGTACGACGATGATCAAGCTCGGCTAAGTCGATCCGATTCTTTTACTAATGTGAGCAGCACCAAGGAGCCACGATGGATGCATCAATGTGGATTGCGAAAACCGGTCTGGAAGCGCAACAGATGCGCATGTCTACGATCGCGAACAACCTGGCGAACGTCAACACGACGGGGTTCAAGCGCGATCGGGCGATGTTCGAAGACATGCTCTATCAAAAGGTACGCACTCCCGGCGCTCAAGTAGGTGCGGGGGCCGACGCCCAGTCGCCGACCGGTCTGATGGTCGGCACGGGTGTGCGTATCGTGGCGACTGAGAAGACGCACGCGCAAGGCAACATGATTACGACCAAGAATGCTCTTGATCTTGCGATCGCGGGCGAGGGCTTCTTCCAGATCGCGCAGCCCGACGGCACGATCGCATACTCCCGCGATGGGGCGTTCAAGCTTTCAAGCACAGGGCAGGTGGTCACTGCCAACGGCACTTTGCTGCAACCGGCGATCACGGTGCCGAACAACACGTCAAGCTTGAGCATCGGGCAGGATGGCACGGTGCGCGCCGAACTGACGACGGGCGCGAGTCAAGTTCTGGGACAAATTCAGGTGGCGCGCTTTGTGAATCCAGCGGGTTTGCAAGCGATCGGTGGGAACTTACTGAAGGAGACGCCAGCGAGCGGTGCGCCTCAGGTGCTCGCGCCGGGACAGACAGGCGCGGGGCAACTCATGCAAGGCACGTTGGAGGCGTCTAATGTGAATGTGGTGGAGGAAATGGTAAGCATGATCGAAACGCAGCGTGCTTACGAAGTCAACTCAAAGGCCATTTCCGCAGTCGATGGCATGCTTCGATTCCTCAATAACAACCTGTGAGCCTGGGCATGAACTGTTGTCTTATGCGTGCATGCGGCGGCCTTCTCGCCATCACACTGGGTGCGTGCGTGCATGCGCCCGAAGAGCTGAAGCACACCGCTCATTACGAGCCTGTCCATCCGGTAGAAGCGACTCGCGCGCCGCGAGCCACCGGGGCGATCTTTAACCCGCAGGCGAGTCGAGACCTTTTTAGTCGCGGGTTGAGCTATCAGGTGGGCGACGTCGTCACGGTACTGTTGAACGAGTCGGCGCAGGCGGCACGGCAGCAGTCATCCGTGGTTTCTCGTGATTCGAGCAACGATGCCCTTCCCGCAGGGCTATCCGGTAAGGTGGGCAACTTCGCAAAAGTGCTGGACGGTTTGAGTCTAAATGGCGCCAGCATCAGCAACGAAGGAAACGGCACCGCGGACCAGCGCGCAAGCCTGACAGGTTCCATTTCAGCGACGGTGGTACAAGTGCTCGCCAATGGAAATCTCGTTCTGCGTGGGGAGAAGCAGTTAGCGTTGACGCAGGGAACGGAAATCATTCAGGTCAACGGCATCGTACGGCCGCAGGACATTTCAGCGAACAATACGGTGCAATCCAGGCGGCTTGCAAACGCACAGATCACTTACCGAGGATCCGGGGACCTCGCCAATGCGAGCCGTCCAGGGTGGGGGACCAGCTTTCTGTTGCGCTTTTGGCCGTTTTAAAGCGTGTCAACCGGGGACAAGAAGTGATGAAGCGTTGGCGTTGGGTCGGGGTGTTGGCCATGCTGTGGGCAGCTAGCGCAGCGGCTGACCGGGTGAAGGATTTGGCCAGCGTGGCCGCAGTGCGTTCGAACCAGTTGATCGGTTACGGATTGGTGGTTGGACTCCAAGGTACGGGCGACGGCAACGATATCGCGTTCACGACCCAGAGCATGCGCGCGATGTTGAGCCGGATGGGGATTGGCGCGGATGGTCCTTTGTCGGACTTCGAGACGGTTACCGCAGCCGCGAAGATCGACCTGAAGAATGCCGCGGCCGTCATGGTCACGGCGGAGTTGCCGGGGCTTGCAAAGGCGGGACACAGGATCGATGTCAACGTATCGTCCCTCGGCAAAGCGTCCTCGCTGAGAGGCGGGAATCTGTTGCTGACCAGCCTTCGTGGCGTGGACGGTCAAGTGTACGGACTCGCCCAGGGGCCTCTGAATACGACCGGTGTCTCGGAGAGTGCGGCCGGTTCCAAGGTGACGATCGGCGTCCCGACTTCGGCCCGGATACCCCGAGGTGCGACTGTGGAGCGGGAAGTCGATACGCCCTTCGACAGGTCGGATCAAGTGGTGCTCAATTTGCACGAGGCGGACTTCAGCACGGCCACGGCAATCATGAATACGATCAATGGTCGCTTTGGTTCGGACGTAGCTCGCGCCCTCGATGCGATGTCCATATCCGTTCGTGCACCAGAAGACATTTCGCAACGGGTGGCCTTCGTCAGCGAGATTGAGAAGCTCGAGGTCACTCCAGGCGAGCCGCCCGCGCGCGTGGTAGTCAATGCGCGAACCGGTACGGTGGTAATCAGTCGCAACGTTCGCGTGAGTGCGGCGGCGGTCTCGCACGGCACCATCTCTGTGACGGTGGCGGCAACGAACACGGTGTCTCAGCCAAATGCACTCGCACAAGGCCAAACGGCACAAGTGCAAAATGCCGACATCGGCGTGAGAGAGGGCAAGAAGCCGATGTTCTTGTTCCAGCCGGGTGTCGACTTGCAGCAGATCGTCGACGCCGTCAACAAGGTGGGGGCAAGCCCCTCCGCATTGATCGCAATTCTTGAAGCATTGAAAAGTTCGGGCAGCCTACGGGCCGAACTGATCGTCATTTAAAGGGACGTGTCTTGGAGCCTGATCGGACGTCACTAACGCGCGGATATCTCGACTTCTCCGGTCTCGGTAAGCTTAGGGGCCAAGCGCGGCAGGACGACCAAGCTGCAATGCGCGAGGCGGCCCAGCAGTTCGAGGCCGCGTTTCTGCAGATGATGCTCAAGTCGATGCGTGACGCCGGGTTCAAGAGCGATCTTCTCGACTCGTCGAGCGTGGAGATGTATCGAGACCTCATGGATCGGGAAATCTCCGTGCAGATGGCCAAGCGGCGAGGATTCGGCATCGCCGACATGATTGAGAAGGACCTGGTGCAACAGAAGAACAGCCGCCAGCCTGTAGCAAGCGATGTACTCAAGGCGCGCGCCTCGGAGTCGGAGAACGGCCTGCCATTGCAGGTGGCACCACCTGGGCTTCGGCTGCACCAAGGCAGTTCGACACCCATGCGTCTGCGCGAGGTCGAAACCCCGCACTTACAGCCGCTTGTCCCTGGCGCCGTGCTGAAGTGATCGAACGGCAATGAGCGATCTTCTTAGCATCGGCAGTTCCGGTATTCTGGCCTACCAGTACGCCCTCACGGCGACGAGCAACAATATTGCGAACGCAGCGGTGGAGGGCTATTCCCGCCAGGAAGTCGAACTCGGCACTTCGCTTCCCCGCCTGGTCGGCGTGCAATTCTTTGGATCCGGCACG
>JBIKKL010000674.1:0-3000 GCA_044360365.1 Burkholderiales bacterium
TTGCGGGAATCACGGGAGAACATCGGGCGACAATCGAGCAAGCGCCATGCCATGGCAAAGTGATGTTTCGCCGACACCGACCGCTTGCGGCAAGTAATGTCCGGCACCACTTCTTGCTTTGTGCTCTAGAAGCCAACAATCACACGACTTCTGCTAATGACTTCCATCCTTCCGGACGCAACAGGCTTGGGTTCGGCGAGCCTCGACCCCCCAAAGCCCAAGCAAGGCGCAACCCACTCCAATGATTCCAGCGAATTCGCGGTAATCGTTGATGGTTTTCTTTACCGAGACCAAGAGCGGCAAGAGTTTGCCGCTCCCCCCTTAGAGTCGCATGAACTAGGCGATTCGCTTCGCATCATTACAACGACAAACAGACCGAGCGATCCGACCGACCTGCAAGCCTTTGCGCGGGGCCAGGGGCTAGGCGAACAAGCGCTGCGTCGCCTGTTCGGCGACTTATACGAGGCGCTGCCCCACGATGCCGAATTAAAGCTACTCCCACCAGAATCCACCGCGTACGCCCCATGGCCGATCGGCACGGATCACAATCTCACCTCTCCGCAGGCTCCCCATCCTCAGGTGCGAGCGAATCAGGATGTAGGCCGAGGACCTGCGGCCGTCACAGACCCGGCAAGCTCGATGGAAGTCGACGCGGGCACACCCACGCCGATGAGCACAACCGACTGGGCGGCTAGCCGCGCTCTTGTTGGCATCGCTCCCGAGATTGCGGAAGCCCGCCCCACCGATGCTGAACACGCACTCCGTCTCGCGGAGTCCCATCGAAGCATCCCAACGGGCCTCACGAGCACGAACACACCCGACCTCGCATTCCCCCCTCGCCCGGACCGATTCGCGACCACATATGCGAGCGAAGCCAAGGCGGTAGAAGCGCTATCTGGCCAGCCGCCCAATCTGCAGACCACGCACAACCAAACTCCTAGGGCTCACCCGAGTCCTACGTCAATCGCCACCGGCCCCTATCTTGGCAATCCCGACAGTGAACATGCGCAAGCAGCGTTTCCGAGTACGTCCTCCCAATCTCACTTGATCGATCCCGCCGTGGCGACACCACATCAAGGGGTAGATCACGACGAGGGTGGCGCTACGCCAGTTGTCGATACTCATCTTGACTTGATGGGTGCGCCACTTGGGCGCAAGCCCGCGGAAGCAGCAATGCCTCCGCAACACGATGCCACGCTCATCACGACACATGGCACAAAAGGCCCTAAAGATCTTCCTATCGCAAGTGCATATGCGATTACCCCACCCATGGCGGTCAGCGAGACCTCTTTGCCGGCGATGACTAGCGCGCCCGCTCAGGAGCGCGCACCAAGTACGAATGATCAGGCCGGTATGGGGCCAGAGACGATTTCCTTGCCAACCGCAACGCGAGCGCAGGACCTCAGCATTCCTTCCCCAAGAGCTAACCTGACTGGGCAATCGACTCGCGAAGCCGGCATGTCCGAAATGGCCGATCGCCTAAACCAGGCCCTGGGCGAACAACTCATCTCGAACATCCGGCGCGGCCAGTGGCAGCTTCGATTGATGCTGAATCCGGCTCGGCTCGGGCAAATTGATGTTCATCTGCGAAGCCATCATGGCGACCTGGATGCCGTGCTCATTGCGACCTCAGGGCTTACCCGCGACCTTCTCACAGAAGGGCTCAGTCGTCTCAAAGAAACACTTGCCTCCTCCGGCATAGAGGTTGCTTCCCTCCAAGTCGATCTCGGTGGACGAGAAAAGCGAGACGGAAATTTGACACCCCAAACACCGCTCCCAGACGACGCACGCGCCTCCACAGACAACAACCCAATGCCACAAAGCATTACGCTGGAGCTCAGCTCAGTGCCGAGAAGCCCTGGCCGTTGGGACGTCCTTGCCTAATAACAAGTTGTATCGGAGACAGATATGGCAGAAGCACCCGAAGAAGAAGTCAAGAAAAAGTCACCCCTGCTCAAAATCATTCTTGTCGTTGTCTTGATCATCCTGCTGCTCGCAGGCGCTGTCGTCGGTACGCTCCTATTTACCGGCTTCTTCGACAAGAAGGATCCCGAGTCTGCAGAAGCCAAGCTGGAAGCCACAGCGAAAACCGCCGCTGCAGCGAACGACCCTGCGAAGGGTGCCGAGCCCAAGATGGTCACCAAGCAGTCGCCCGAACTCACGCGTTTTCAACAGACGTATCTTGAGCTTGAGCGCGATCTACTTGCCAATCTTACGAACTCCCGGAAGGTGATGCAGGTTCAGGTCGCACTAATGACTCGGTACGACGACCGGGTCTTCAAGAATGTCAAAAAGCATGAATTCGCCTTGCGATCCGCCGCCCTCGACGTCATGCGAAAGACTACCGAGCAAGAGATCGCTCAGCCTGACTTCCGCAAGAATCTCGCAGAAAGCATTCGGCAAGAGATGAACGCCGTCCTGGAAAAATTCGAAGATTTCGGCGGAATTGAGGAAGTCTACTTCACGAACTTCGTCATACAGTAAACCGACTCGAATCTTCGTATCATGACCATTGCACCCAACCAGAATCTTCTGTCCCAGGAAGAACTCGCCGCGCTCGTCGAAGGCGTGCACACGGGCGAGATTCTCGTCGACTCGGGCTACAACCTCGCAGCCAAGGTAAAAAAACACGACCTAACGGCAGAAGACAGCAGCCTGGGGGTCAACATTGCCTCCCTGGATATGATCAATGAGCGGTTCATCCGCCTGTTTCGCCTCGGGATGCTGGAAGTCTTGCGCACGAGCCCGAGGCTGAACCCGAGTCGGGTCAAGATCATGCGCTTTGGCGACTACCTCAAGGATCTGAAGCCTCCTCTTTCGGTCAATATCGCGCGCATGCAACCACTCCGCGGCTATTCAATGGTGGTCATCGACCCGGCACTGGTCTTCAGTTCCCTGGACAGCTTCTTTGGTGGCCTCGGGAAGGGCGTGGGTCAACTCCCGCCGGGGCGCCTATTCACTCCGACAGAAACGCGGGTCATTCACATGATCCTCCAGAAT
>JBIKKL010000675.1:0-2983 GCA_044360365.1 Burkholderiales bacterium
TCTTCGTGCTTGCCGTGGCGATTCATGCACCGATCGGACTGCGTGCCATCCTGGCCGAATCACTTGGCTGGCGCGGCGTGTTTCTCAATGCAGTGGTCGGCGTTGCGTCGCTCGTGATCCTTGGGCTCGGATTGAGAGCTGTCTGGGCGGTGGTCGCATGAAGAACGATTGGCGCGCGCGCAGTCATCCGGCCTGGTGGGCGTTCATGGTTCATCGCGTATCTGGCGTACTGCTGACATTGTTTCTCCCGCTGCATTTCCTCACCCTCGGGAGCGCCTTGCAGGGCGAGGCGAGTCTCGAATCCACCCTGCGCTGGATCGATCAGCCGGTTTTCAAGGCAGGCGAGGTGATCCTCGTCCTGCTGCTCGCTGCACACATGACAGGCGGGATTCGCGTGCTCATGCTCGAGTTTCTTGCGTGGCGCGACTGGCAGAAGACGCTCCTCGCGGTTGCGGCCGGCGTGACATTGACCGTTGGACTGGCATTCCTGCTCAATCTCGGTTGACGCCGCAGGAATCGGCGGCGAGACAGGCAGGAATCGGGTTGTCGGTTCGGCGCCGACCGACGCGTGAATTGCTTCGTTGCGGTGTGTGACCTTGAGCATGCGAGCTTTCACATCCAAACCGGAGATCGAGACGAAATGATGCCTATCACCAAAGTCTGTTTGATCGTCGCCACCGCAGCAGTGGCGATGCCCGCAGTTGCTCAGAACTATCCGGTACGCCCCGTACGCATCGTCGTGCCTTTTGCGCCCGGCGGTGCAACCGACATCGTTACGCGGATCGTGGCTCAACGGCTGACTGACAGCTGGGGGCAAACCGTGGTGGTGGACAACCGTGCTGGCGCCGGCGGCAATATCGGTGCGGACATCGTGGCTAAGGCGGCCGGCGATGGCTACACCATCCTCATGACCTCGGGCTCGATCGTCACGGCGAACCCGCACATGTATCGCAAGATGACCTTCGATCCCGGCCGTGATCTGGCAGCCGTGACCAACGTCGCCAGCGGTCCGCAAGCGCTCGTGGTGAACCCGGCGATGCCGGCGAAGACCCTGAAGGAGTTCATCGCGATGGCCAAGGCCAAGCCGAAGTCCATCAACTTCGGGTCGGCGGGGGTGGCAACCCAGACACACCTTGCGGCCGAGAGCATCGTGTCGGCTGCCGGTATCGACGTCACGCACGTACCGTATAAGGGCGAGGGACCTGCGCTCGCCGATCTGGTGGGCGGACAGATCCAGTTCGTGACGCCGAATCTTTCTGCGGCGATCGGCTTCGTTCAGCAAGGCAAGCTGCGCGCCCTGGGTGTCACCAGCAAGGATAGATCCAAGCAATTGCCGAACGTACCCGCCATTGCAGAGACGCTGCCCGGATTCGAGAATCTCGGGTGGTTCGGCTTCGTGGTGCCGGCCTCGACGCCCGCCGCCACGATTGCCCGGATTCAACAGGATACGGTGAAGGTCCTGCAGTCCGCCGACGTGCGGGCCCGTTTCGAGCAACTCGGCATGGAAGCGGTGGGCAACTCCTCCGCGGACTTCACGCGTGCCATCAAGGAAGAGTCGAACCGCTGGGCACGCATCATTCGCGAGCGCAAGCTTTACGTCGACTGAGCGAACCGGCGGCGAGTAGGGAACGCAGCATCAAGGACACGTGATGAAGATCGATCTGAATCAAGTCGAAGAAGCAGCCAAGGCACTCTACATCCGGGCGCTGAAACTTTTGCCGCCCGATATCAAGGATGGTTTCAAGCGGCTCGATGCAGCCGAGACCGATGCGACGGGAAAATCCATTTTGGGCACGATGATACTCAATATCGCCGTGGCCGAGAGGAACGACAATTTGTTATGTCAGGATACCGGCATACCAATCTATAACGTTGTGATCGGTTCGAACGTCGAAGTCGACGGTTATCAGCTAAAGCAAGCGATTGGGCGAGGCTGTGCACGGGCGACGAAGGAACATCCCCTTCGATCGTCGGTGGTCCATCCTGTTACGCGCATCAACGAGCACACGTCGTGCGGACGCTCGGTGCCGGTAATCAACATCGACTTCTCTTCACAGCCGCAAACGCTGACCATCGAGATGATTCCCAAGGGAAGCGGCTCGGAGAACAATTCGTTCCTGAAGATGGCAATTCCGGCCGATGGCATCGAAGCTGTGAAGACGTTCGTCATCGATTGCGTGCTCGATGCCGGCGGCAAAACGTGTCCGCCCACGATCGTGGGCGTCGGCGTGGGAGGCACGGCCGATCTCTGCGTGCATTTGTCCAAAGTGGCTGCCACGCGTCCGCTCGGTTCGGTGTGCGACGATCCCGAAGGGGCGAAGCTGGAGCGCGAACTCTCGGCGGTGGTCAACGACCTCGGTGTCGGGGCGCAGGGACTGGGCGGCGATTCCACCTCGTTCGCGGTTCATGTCGAAACCGCCGCGACGCACATCACGATGAATCCAGTCGCCGTCAACATGCAGTGTCATTCGGCGCGCCGTGCGCGTGCAACATTCACTCCGACAGGAATCGAGTACGGTTATTGACGGGCGGCTTCGCCACGATGCGGCCGCTTGCGGGAATAGGCGCAATGTAATGCCCCGACCGGCCATTCGAACGAAGCGAGACGTTATTTGAACTACTGCGTCCACGCGCAGCTATCGAGAAATTCAACATGGCACATTACGAATTCGACATGCCGGTGACCGAAGCGCAGGTGCGTGCCTTGCGCGTAAACGATACGGTCACGCTGAACGGCACCTTGTACGGCATACGCGATGCGACGCAGATCCACATGTTCGATCGCGGTCGCAAGACCAAATTCGATTTGCGCGGCCACGCTGTCATTCACACCGCACCGAACGTGAAGTGGGTCGGAGAGACGCAGAAGGCCCCCACAGGTTACGAGCCGGTCTGCGTCGGGACGACGACCAGTGCTCGCATGGAGCGGTTCACCCGTCCGCTGATGGAGCAGTACGGCGTGCGCATGGTGATCGGCAAGGGC
>JBIKKL010000676.1:0-2980 GCA_044360365.1 Burkholderiales bacterium
CCAGGCGTCGGGCAATTGCCGCGGGGAGTTTCGGCGGACCCATGATGCCGAACCAGTTCTGCGCCACCATGCCGGGAACGCCGGATTCGGTGAACGTGGGCGTCTCGGGGAAGGGCGGCACGCGCTTGTTGCCCGCCACCGCCAGCAACCGCAGGCGACCTGCCCTCACGTGCCCGGTGACGGTGGCGGTGCCCGGAAAGGCGATCGGAATCTGGTTCGCGATGGTGTCGGCCACCGCGAAGGAGATGCTCTTGTAGGGGACGTGCACGATGTCAACCTTGGCGGAGATCTTGAACAGCTCTCCCGTCAGGTGCGTGATGGCGCCTGTCCCGCCCGAGCCGAAATTGAGCTTCCCCGGTTGCGCGCGGGCGAGCGTGATCAACTCGCCGACCGTCTTGGCGGCGACGCTCGGATGGACGACCATGACCATCGTTGAGGTGGCCGTCGTGGCGATGGGCGTGAAATCTCGCAGCGCGTCGTACGGCAGCTTGCGCATGAGATGCGGATTGATGACGTGCGGCGCGTCGGTGGTCAGCAGGGTGTAACCGTCGGGCACTGCCTTCGAACCCAGATCGCGTCCGATGCTGCCGGCGCCGCCTGCCCGATTGTCGATGACGACGTTCTGCTTGAGTGCTTCGGCGAGCCGAGGCACGACGATGCGGGCGATGTTGTCGGAGGCGCCGCCCGGCGCATAGGGGATGATCAGGCGGATCGGTCGGGTCGGATAGTTCTGGATGTCGGTCTTGCTGCTCTGTCCGTAAGCGCTCGGGACGAGCGCGAGCAGCCCGAACAGGCTGCCGGCAAATGCGCATTCTCGCTGGGCCATCGGCTCCTCCTCCTGGGTGCGTGTCGGTGACCGCACGCGAAACAAGTGTAGTCCCCGATGCGGGCGATTGGCTAGCTGCGATGTCGGTTGTCATGACGGTATCCGCCAAGATGCGTATGATCGATTGCGAGGAGGGCCTGCCATGGAGCAAGTCGGATATGCCGGGAACCGACGTTTCGCGTCGGTGATGCAAAGCGGTGCTGGTCACGGTGCCCTGCTCGTCGCTGCAGCGATCGGTGCCTGGTTGCCCCTGGCAGCGCAGGCGCAAACCTATCCGAACAAACCGATACGCTGGATCGTGCCTTTTCCGCCGGGTGGCAGCGTGGATGGTGTGGCCCGCCGCGTAGGCCCCGCACTGGCTGGGAACATCGGCCAGCAGGTCGTGCTCGACAATCGCACCGGCGCATCGGGCAACATCGCGACGGAACTCGTCGCCAATGCGGCGCCGGACGGCTACACACTGCTGAGCCACACGGTTCCGTTCGTCGTGAACACCTTCCTGTATCGACGCGTTCCTTATGACGTGATGCGCGATTTCGTGCCGATCTCGCTGCTCGCGTCGACAGACTCGGTCGTGACGGTGCATCCTTCCGTGCCGGTCAAGAGCATTCGGGAATTGATCGCGCTCGCCCGCAGCAAGCCGGCTTCCCTGCTCTACGGATCCGCCGGCATCGGCACCAATCCGCACATCTGCGGCGAACTGCTCAACTATCTGGCGAAGACCGAGATCGGGGTCGTCCATTTCAAGGGTGGTGCGCCCGCGCGAACCGCCGTCATCGCAGGCGAGTTGCCGATCACGTACAACAGTGTTCTCGAGACCGTGGGCTTCGTGAAGGCCGGGCGCTTGCGAGCGCTGGGCGTGACGGGCACCAGGCGCTCGCCCGCCATGCCCGACGTGCCGACGATCGCCGAATCGGGCGTGCCCGGCTATCACTTCGCGGCCTGGCACGGGTTGCTTGCGCCTAAGGGGACGCCGACAGCGATTGCGAACACGCTGCGGGAACGCATCAAGGCGACGATCGGGGCGCCCGAGACGCTGCGTCAGTTCGAGGAGCAGGGGCTCGATGTCGTGATCAGCACGCCCGAGGAGTTCGCCGCCTATCTGAAGCGTGAGATCGCCAAGTGGGGGCCGGTGGTGAAGGAGCGGCGCATGCGCGCGGACTGAGCATGTTGCACGAAGGCTTTCGCAGCGAAAGGCGGCGAAGTTGTTCCGATCGACGTCACCGACGCTTGCGAGTTCGGGTTCATTCGACGGACGACCTCATCGAAGCATGCGCGTCATGATGATGCTTCATCGTTTCCAGATGCGGCTCATGCGCGGCAACCTTCCCCCGCAGGCGGTTGCGTTCATCGCATCTGCAATCGTCGCCGTGCCGACGGCGATGTCCGCATCCGTCGATGGGGAAGCCGTTTACCGTGCGACGTGCAGCGCTTGTCATGATTCAGGGGCCGGCGCTGCGCCTGTTACCGGTCGCGGCGAAGACTGGAAGGAGCGTTTTCTCTACGGCAGGGCAGCGCTGCAGCGTGCTGCCCTCGAAGGCGTGCCCAGTACTGCGATGGCCGCCAAGGGCGGCTTCGATCGCCTTGGCGCACACGAGGTCGCTGCTGCGGTCGACTATATGCTGGGGCGAACCGGATTCGTGGAGCCCGCCGTGGTCAAGCCGCGGCTGGTGTCGGCGAGGCCCATCGTCGTATCCGGCGATGTGCCCGACCCGGTCGTCACGGCGCGTGTGGCCGCCGCATTGCGCAGCCAGATGACGTCCGGCAAGGGGCCTGTGGATGCCGACGGTACCGATCTGATCGTTCGCGGCGTCGGCATCCGGGTGGGCACTTCAGCGGGTACGGTGCGGCTGATGGGCGTCGTCCAGGATGCTGCCGTCGTGAGGCGCGCGGAGGCGGTGGTGCGAGCGGTCGATGGCGTGCGCGGTATCGACAATCGACTGGTCAGCGGCGGCATGCTCGACTTCGATTGAAGCGCGTTCGACAAGCGCGCCTGGTGTCCTGAGTCGGAAATCGTCGCCAGGTGTTCAACTTAGGCGCGGTTTCCTTCGCGTCTGGCGCCGATTTCGACACTTTTTTCGCTTATGCAGCAGCGATACCGTTTCGCAAAGTGTCAACGACTTTCCGACTCAGGACACTGGTCGAACAGTCCGT
>JBIKKL010000677.1:0-2969 GCA_044360365.1 Burkholderiales bacterium
CCGACTGGGTGCTTGGCTTCGAACAATGGCGCGACTTCATCCTGGAGAAGGACTATACGCCCGAGTGGGCAGCGCCGATCACCGGGCTTGATGCGAACGACATCCGGCAGCTCGCCGAAGAGATCGCCTCCGCCGACGGCTGCGTGATCTTCGCCAGCCGCGGCGTCAACCAGCACACCAACAGCACGCAGACCAACCGCGTGCTCATGTTCGTCGCGGCGATCACCGGCAACTGGGGGCGCCGCGGCGGCGCGTTCTTCAACATGAGCGCGGGCACACCGATCGCCGGCAAGGTGCCCGCCGATCGAACGCCGGAGATCAACAAGCCGCGCGTCCGCCGCAGCCCTGCCGGCTGGACCGAAGCCATGATCCACGGCAAGCCCTATCCCATCCGGGCATTGATCACCTGCAACAATCCGCTGGCGCAATGGCCGGGGCAGTCCCGGGCCCGCGAAGCGTTCGCCGCACTCGATCTGCTCGTGCACATCGAGCTTTTCATGAACGAAACGTCGGCCTATGCCGATTACGTTCTACCTGCCGCCAGCGGCATCGAAAAGGGTGAGATCGGCCGCTCGAACGACGACCGCCGCGTGGTATGGATCGACAAGATGATCGATCCGCCGGGCGAGGCGAAGTCCGACAACTGGATCTGGATCGAACTCGCGAAGCGGCTCGGCTTCGGTGATGTGCTCAAGGAGGAGTACAAGGATCCGGCCGTCTTCTGGGACGAGGTCTGCATCGACACCCCGAGCCTGCGCGGCTGTACGCAGAAGCGCCTGCATTCGGTGCCGCATCGATGGGTGCGCATCCCCGTGCCGACTGAAGATGCACCGGAGATCGAAACGCTCTATCTCGAAGGCACGACCGTGATCGGCGGTACGCCGGGACGGCGCTTTCCGACGAAATCCGGCAAACTCGAATTCTGGACCGAAGAACTCGAAGGCAAGTTCAACACGCTCGAGATGTCCGCCTTGCCGGAGTTCTATTCAGAACGCGAGCAGCTCGTGGATCTTCCCTACATCGAATCGATCGAGACCGATGCCGAGGAAGGCGTCATCTCGCCTTTCTGTTCGCCCGCCACGGGCTCGCCGCGGGCACGTATCGTCGCACCCGGCCCCGATCACCCCGGTGCAAAACTGCGTGCACTGGGCTTCGACACGGAACTCGTCACGGGCCGGCCATCGGCTGCGCACTTCCATAGCTGGACACATTACTTCTGGCAGTCGCAGGAGATGTGGCCCGACCTCTTCTGCCAGATCCATCCTGAGAAGGCGAAGAAGCTAGGCATCGCCGACGGCGATCGGGTGAAGGTCGAGTCCGCCCACGGCAGCATCGAGGCGATGGCGTGGGTCCACGCAGGGATACGCCCGAGCGCCGTTTTCATTCCCATCGGCTGGGGCGAGCGGCAGCCGTACAATCCATGGCGACCGGTGAACTTCCTCACCGACAAGACGCAGCGCGACCCGGTATCGGATCAGACGAATCTGAAGGTGCTGCTGTGCCGGGTGTCGAAGGCGTGATGCAAAGGGACCGCGAACGGTGCGGCAGGCAGAAGGACGATGGGGACAGCAATTCGAACCGCAGGTTGCGCAGTGATGGCTTGATTGGGCGCCCCCGGACAAAGACCTGAGCCGCATTCCGCGGGGGGTAGTCACCATGCTTCGCGACTCCTGCGCAGGCAACGACGCTGCTCTGGCGATCGCACGCTCCGCATAGGCGCAGTCTTCATCATCGTCGATCCCTCTTTTCCACCCAGGCGCTCCCCCATCGAGCACCATCCTTCGATTACGTGGACGTCACGTTGCGCAGAATGGATTCGGCGGCATCCGCCAAAACCTGACAGCCCTTGACGATATCCTCGCGTTTGGAATCCTCGGCGAAATCGTGGCTGATGCCGTTGATGCTGGGTATGAACAGCATCGCACAAGGCAGGTGAGGCGCGATCACCATCGGGTCGTGGCCCGCAGCGCTGGGCATGTGCATCCAGCGTCCCGGGACATGCTTGACCGCAGCCTCAGCGATGTGGCGCTGAAGATCGGCATCCATATGCGTCGGCACCACCGGTCGGCGGGAGCGCCTCGTGCTTACACGCACCGGCCCGGTGTGGGTAGCCTGCTCGGCGAGCGCAACGACCGCAGCTTCCATTCGATCAAGCAGCGCCTCGTTCGAGTCCCGGAATTGCAGCAGCATCTGTGCGCGTCCCGGAATGATGCTCGGTGCACCGGGTTCGAGTGTCGCACGCCCGATAGTCCACACCGTGCGCTCGCCGGCCATCGATTCAAAACGCTCGCGGATCTTCACTGCGAAGTCGAAAAGCGCGACGCCGGCGTCCCGCCGTCGCGCCATCGGCGTAGTTCCGGCGTGATTCTGCTCGCCTTCGAAATCCACGGTGCAGCCCCGTATGCCGACGATGGAGGTCACCACGCCGATCTCGAAGCCGGCCTCCTCGAGATAAGGTCCCTGCTCGATGTGCGCTTCGAGGTAGCCGATGTAGCGATCGACAGGCAGGCGTTCGCGCGGCACTTCGGACAACCCCGCTGCCTCGATCGCCTGACGCAGCGTGACACCCTCGGCGTTGCGAGCGGCGGCTTCGTCGGCTGGATCGAGCACGCCGCACCACGAGCGACTCCCGAGACAGCCAAGGAAGGCGCCTTCCTCGTCCACCCATGCGACGATGTCCACCGCCAGATGCGCGGTCGCCGGATCGTCCGCCAGCGCACGTGCGATCTCCAGCCCGTAGATCACGCCCATTGCGCCGTCCAGCCAGCCGCCTTGCGGCTGCGTGTCCGAGTGCGAACCGATCAGCAGTGCGGGCCCAGGACGCGAACAGCGTCCGATCACGCTGCCCACGCCGTCGATACGCGCATCGAGGCCCGCATCACGCATGCGCTGCACAAGCCAGCGCCGCGATTCCATGTCTACCGCAGACAGGGACGGCCGCATCACGCCGTTGCCGCAGGCGCCAAATG
>JBIKKL010000678.1:0-2967 GCA_044360365.1 Burkholderiales bacterium
ACGCGATGCCACGATCACGAACATCGCCACCGGTCTCACGAAGTGAACGCTGGGCGTGGTATTCCGGGCGGCGAGAAATGCGATCGGGACGCCGAACGCAATGGCGAGGAGCGTGCCGAGGGTCGCGATGTTGAGCGTTTCCCACAGGGGCCACCACAGCTGATGGATGTACTCCCAACGCGGCGGAAACATGCGTGATCCGAGATCGGCGGCCTGCTTGTGTGCATCCCGCAGGAACACCCACATCGTGTCGCGCGTCATGACGTCGAAGCAGAATACGGTGAAGGCGGCGAGCGCGAACCAGCCGGCGAACCGAAGCAGTTCCACGCCGCTGCTGCGGCGGCGCCAGACCGGTTCGGGATGCGAAAGTGTCGCTGTGGGCTTCATTGCACCCTGCGCCGGATCCAGCTCGATCCGTACTCCGAAAACATGACGATGCCGATGATGAGCAGCAGTATCGCTGCGGCGGAGTCGAACTCGTAGCGGTCGATGGCCGTGTTGAGCGTGGCGCCGATGCCGCCGGCACCGACGATGCCGATCACCGCCGATTCGCGAAAGTTGATGTCGAGCCGGTACAGCGACAGGCCGATCAGGCGGGGCATGACCTGGGGCTGGATACCGTAGTTGAGCCACTGCAGGAAGGACGCGCCGGTGGCACGGATCGCTTCGGCCGCGCCAGGATCGATGTCTTCGATATCCTCGGCAAGCAGCTTCGAGAGAAAACCGATCGTGGCGAAGGCGAGGGTCAGGAATCCGGCCAAAGGACCAAAGCCGACCAGCGCCACAAGTAGGATGGCGACGATGATTTCCTGAAAACTACGCGACACGGCGATGATCGAGCGGCAGAGGACATAGATCCATCGGGGTGCAACGTTGCGCGCGGCACCGATTCCGATCGGGATGGAGATCGCGATCCCCACCACGGTACTCGTGAGCGTCATCGTGAGACTCTCGATCAATCCGTCGCGTATGTCGGTCCATCGGCTCACGAAGTCGGGCGGGAAGAACGCCGCAAGGAATCGGGCGGCTCGAGGCAATCCCTCGATGATCCGAGGTACGTTGATCTGAATCGATCCGATGGCCGCCGCGAGATACAACGCGCTGCCGAGAATCAGCGTCCACCGCAGCCATGGATTGGCGATGAGCGGCGGTGGACGCCAACCGCTTCGTGCAAGGGCCTGATCGCTCATGTGGCCCCTGCCATGCGCTCCTCGTCGATGCGTGCCGCATCGGCGTTCGGGTCGTCGGGATCCGAACGCGCCGTGGCAGCCGTCCAGTCTTCTTCGCCGTAGATCTGGGTAAGGACGTCCGGCGTCAGTGCGGACGGCGGTCCATCGAATACGACGCTCCCCGCGCGCAGGCCCACGATGCGCTGGACGAACTGTTGTGCCAGCTGGACGTCGTGGATGTTGATCACCGCGCAGAGGTTGCGCTCGGCGCACAGCTCGCAGATCAATCGCATGATCTGGCGTGAAGTCTTCGGATCGAGACTGGCCGTCGGTTCGTCGACCAGCAGGAGGTCGGGCTCCTGCGCCAGGGCTCGGGCAATACCCACCCGCTGACGCTGACCTCCGGAGAGGGCGTCAGCCCGCTTGTCGACATGATCGGTCAAGCCGACGCGTTCGAGCAGCCGAAACGCAGACACGATCGTGGGCTGTGGGAAGCGGCGGAAATAGCTGCGCCAGAATCCGACTCGTCCGAGTTGACCGGACAACACGTTTTCCATGACCGTGAGCCGCTCGACCAGCGCGTACTCCTGAAAGATCATGCCCATGCGTTGCCGGGCACGACGCAGGTCGCGTCGGCTCAACGCCGTCAGTTCCGTTTCGCCGAGGTAGATGCGCCCGCCCGTGGGCTCGACCAGTCGGTTCACACACCGGATCAGTGTCGATTTGCCGGCGCCCGATGGGCCGATCAGAGCGACGACCTGACCGGCAGGAACGGTCAGGTCGACGCGGTCGAGTGCGAGGTCGCCCGTCTTGTAGCGCTTGGTCAGCGCTTCGATGCGCAGCATCGGGTCGCTGCGGCTACTTGCACTTGTAGCTGACGTTCATCGCGCTGTCGATCTTGCGCACGACCTCCCAGTGCTGCTTGTACGTGATCGGGAGGAACTTCGCCTCGCCGGACTTCTCGAACTCGGCTTTCAGCGCCGACCCTTCCCAGGGGAAGGTCGAGAATGCTTCGCGAACCTTGGCGGCGAGTTCAGGCTTGAGGTTATAGACATGACCATACCCGGTGGTCGGGAAGGTCTGGGACCTGTAGATACTCACGATCTGGTCCGCCTTGACCACGTTGCGCGCGATCATGCGCTTCATCACGGAGTTTGCGATGGATGCGGCCGGATAGTCCTTGTTCGCCACGCCGAGGATGGAGTTATCGTGCTTGCCCGAAAACGCCGGTTTGTAGTCTTTGCCGGCCTCCATCTTGAATTCCGACTTCAGCAGGGCGGACGGCGCCTTGTAGCCGGAGTTCGATGTCTCGGATGTGAATGCGAGGGTCTTGCCCTTGATGTCTTCTACTTTGGATATGCCGCTGCCTGGATGCGTGATGATTTCCATCTCGTAACCGAAGCTGTTGTCGGCATGGGCCATCATCGTGAACGGAACGAAGCCCGCACAGTTGACCGCAAGCGGGTTCGAGCCTGTGTTGAAGCCGGCGATGTGAAGTCGGCCGGCACGCATGGCCTCGATCTGGGCCGCGTTCGACTGCACGGGAAAGAACTGCACCTTCTTGCCGGTGACCTTCTCCATGTGACGCAGGAAGCCTTCCCATACCTTGGCGTACACCGACGGATCCTCGACCGGCGTATAGGCGAAGATCAGAACGCTCGGGTCGACCCACTGCTTGGGATCCTTGGGGGCGTCAGCGACGAGGTCGCCGTCTTCGTCGCAGAAACGGGTGTCGAGGGCGCCGCGTGCGCAGCTCGACTGGGCGAAGGCGCTTTCGGCGACGGTCAGACCGCCGGCC
>JBIKKL010000679.1:0-2959 GCA_044360365.1 Burkholderiales bacterium
CAGACGGAGATCACCGGCATCGATCGCGGCAAGAAGCGGGTTCACACGGCGCAGGGTTACGTCGACTACGATTGGCTGGTGCTTGAGCCCGGCATTCGCTACGCGTTCGAGCCTTGGTTCGGCAATGACGTTCGCGCCATCGAACATACACGGACTCAATTCCCGACGACCTATATCCCGAGTGCCGAGCACGCTGCCGTGAAGCAGAAGATCCGCAGCTTCAAGGGCGGAACCTTCGTGATGACCCTGCCGCCGCCGCCGCATCGCTGTCCCCCGTCGCCCTACGAGCGCGCATGGCTCATGGCGTGGTGGTACAAAACCAACAAGATTTCGGCCAAGATCGTGATTCTGGATCCCAAGCCTCGTATCGCCCGGATCACATTGGGGTATCGCGCAGCGTTCGATGAACTCTACAAGGACATCATCGTTCACGTGCCGAATGCGACCGTGAAGGAAGTCGACCCGTTCAACACGATCATCAAGACGGCGGCCGGCGATTTCAGGTTCGACGATGCGTTGCTGATGACGCCCCATCAGGCAGGCGATCTCGCATGGAAGGCCGACGCGATCGGCATGAATGCCAGTGGGCAACCTACCGGTTGGGCCGGCGTCGATCCGCTGATCTACAACCTGAAGGACGATCCCCAGGTCTACGTGATCGGCGACGCCGTGGGCGCCGTGTCGCCGCACTTCGGTCACTATCCGAAGTGCGGACACGTCGCGAACCGGCAAGCCAAGGCCGTCGCGCAATACATTTCAGCGCAAACCAAGGGGCAAGCGCCGAAGCATGTCATGATCGACAATCTCTGCTATATGCTCGTCAACAACGGTCCGCGCGAGGCGATCTCGGTGCAGTTCGACTACAAGATCGGCCCCGAAGGGCTGCTCCATCAGACGCAGATCGACGATAACGATCGTCGCGCGGCGCTGTGGGAAGACGATCTGAAGTGGGTGGGGTATATGTTCGAGGATTTTGTTGCTGGGTAGGTTACGAGGGACAGGGATCGCAGTCGCGCACAGCGTGGGTGACTGCAACACCCGCACCCGTGTACATGTATGTGCAGAGGAAATTGATGCCAACGAAGCTCTATCCGCCGGACGCATACGTCATGGATACAGGGACGCGAAAAGGACGCGGCGTGTTTGCAGCGCGAGCTTTCAAAGCCGGAGAACTGGTCGAACTGTGCCCCGTGGTCCTGATCCCGAATCCGAAGTCCCTCGTGAGTCCGCCCCCACAGATCAAGGTTGATTTCATCCGGACGATGAAGCTTCTGCTGTTCAACTGGAGCGGATTGACGAGAACGTCGGGGAAAGCGCTCGCGCTCGGCTACGGCAGTCTCTACAACTCGGCGAATCCGGCCAATGTGCGCTACGAGGCCGATCCGACGCTGCCGGCGCTGCGTTTCATCGCTCATCGCGACATCGCGGCGGACGAAGAACTCACGATCAACTACAGCGGCAGCGGGGGCGGGGTGGAATCGCCGGACTATCACTGGTTCACGGAGATGGAGATCGAGCCGATTCGTTAGCGGAGCGTCTGCGGGTCGTGGTCGATGGATTAGGCTCATGCGGGGTGTCCGCGACTCGCGATCGTGAAGTACTCGGCCTCGGGCATTGCCGACGGCGGGATTCGCGTTTGAGAATAGGCTCGTCATCCCTTCGGCATGCGTTCATGAGCAGATGGATCTGGGTGGGCTTCGGTCTATTGATCGTCGTGATCGCTGTCATGGCTTGGCGAAGCCGGACGGAAGTCGACGCCTTGCGCATTGCCCAAGGCATGGCCCAAAACGACGCTGCGTCGAAGAGCGCGACGCCGAGTACATCGTCCGATCGTTCGACATCGCCGACGTCCACTCCCACGATGACGGCGCCACCTGGTGAACCGCCCGAAGACGTTCTGCTTCGCTTTCAGAAGGATGAGTACGACGAGATCACCCGGGCGGGTGGAATGAAGGTGACCGTCACCGCGAGCGGGCACCAGATCCTACTCAAGCCGAAGCTTTACAGCGGTCGGAAGGATTACTGCCGGCCTGTGCCGCGTGAGCCGGAGGGCAGTTACGAGTGTGGCTTGAGCCTGATCGTGACGTTGCGCGAGGGCGACAACCAACCCGGGCAGCACGGCGAGCGGCAGTTCGTGCATTGGGATGGCGTGGCTGGGGAATGGAAGCGTGGCCTGGCCAACGATCGGCAGCGCAGGCTGCGGTAGATCTCTGGCGCGAGTTATACGCTCCAACGTACCAGCCTCGCGAACGAATGCCGACGAATCAGCCTATGCTGCGGCTGATCGTTGTTGCGGAGTCGTAGCGCTGATCGGCGGGTTTCGACGCAAGCATCGCGTGCGGGGAAACCGCCAACGACTAGGGCGATCCCTCGATAGGCGCAGTCGCCCGGGAAAAGAGGAATCGCGCCCCGCGGGAACCTATCCGCTCAAGCCTTGTAACCCTGGCGAACGAGCAGCTTCCAGGCGCCGCCCTGCTTTTGCCAGACCATCAGCACATCCATGTTCGAAGTGCCCGGCTTGCCGTCGCGCTCGACTTCGCCTGCCATGATGTGTCGGGAGACTGCGGTGTCGCCGCTGATGTAGTTGCTTTGCTTCGCACCATAGATCGTCTTCCAGCGAGTGTTTGGCTTCATCACGTTCGCAATGAACTCGGCCTTGTCCTCGATTCGCCCGGACGAATGCCCATAGCTCAGATCGTGCGTGACGAGGGGTTCGAACGCTGCTGCATCCTTGTCGCGGATGGCGTTGTAGAGCTTTTCGATCGCTGCGGTTAGCGTTGTTTCGTCGTTTGCGTGGGTCATGGATCCTCCTGTCCGGTAGATGCGCGGAAGTCTGCGCACTATACCCTGACGTGAGGAAGCGTGTGCGACGCGCGGGTTTGCCGGGTGGCGATCGAGGCAACCCCCTTGCGGGGTTCCCGGCACGAAGGGCGTTGCGCTTCATCGCAGGGCCTGGCCC
>JBIKKL010000680.1:0-2955 GCA_044360365.1 Burkholderiales bacterium
GCGTCAAGCACGAAGGTCGGCATGCGCTCGAGCAGCTGTGCGTCGAACTCGACACGCTTGCCGCGACCCACGACAAGAGCGACCAGGAAGTGCGGCGCCAGGTCCGTGCACTACAGGATCGGTGGTCCGAGAAGGCCGGCCGGGATCCGGCTTTTCGAGGGTTGGAGAACCGATTCCGAACAGCCAAGGCGAATGTCGAGGCGGCGCTTGCATCGCGCGTGCGATCCCGGGAATCCGCGGTCTGGCAGACCCTCGCCGCGAAGGAAAAACTGTGCGGGGATATCGATGCAGCCATCCGCGATTCCAGTTCGCCATCGACCGTCGATACCGGGGCGGTCGTGGAGCGCTGGAATGCATTGCCGGCGTTGGCCGGTGCGGCGGAGAAGCGCATGGCGACGCGTCGGGATGCGGCGTTTCGTGCTCTGGAGGACGAAGCTGCGGCCTCTGCGCATCGCAAGCGTATCGACGCTGTCGGCAAGCAGCGCCTTGATTTGCTGCTCGAACTCGAAGTTCTGCTCGGTCTCGACAGTCCGCCGGAATATCAGTCGGATCGCCTTGCCTTTCAGGTCAGGCAGCTGCGCGATCGCTTCAAGAGCGCTACCACCGCCGGGCCGGAGCAGGCGGGGGAGCGTCTACTTGCCTGGTGCGAACTGCCGGGGACTGTCGAAGCGCGCGATCGTACTCGAATCGACCGCATCTTCAGCGCCGTCGGTCGACGGCGCTGACCCGTCAGGCGAGACGCTCAGAACTTGGGGATGCGCAGCGTCTTGCTGACCATCAGCGTGCCCGAGAGCGCGTAGAGCAGCACGAGCGGATGCAGGTCCCATCCGGCGATGCCGATCACGCCGCCCGGTATCGCCGCCTGGAGGCGATCTTGCCATGCCAGCCAGGCAAGCACGGCCGTGATGAGGACAGTGGTCGGTATCGGGGTGCCCTCGAAGTACGCGACCTTGTCTGCACCCTGCGATAGGCTCTCTGCCGTCACGTTGTAGCGCGCAAGTCGACTCACGCCGCAACAGACGAAATAGATCAGGATCCCAACGTCCCATCCGCCCTGAAGGCCGGCGGCGAAACCCAGCACGGCCGGAGCGACGCCGAAGGAGATGACGTCAGCCAACGAATCGAGTTCGCGTCCGAGCGCGGAGTGCGTGTGCCGTGCCCGCGCGACCCGGCCATCCAGCACGTCGAAAATCAGCGCAAGCGGCGCCATGGCAGCCGATGCGAGAAACAGCGCGATCGATCCCCCTTCCGCATACCTCATCGCCAGAAAGATGGCGGCGACCCCGCAAGCCGCGTTGGCGAGCGTCAGAAGATCGGCCAGATGAAAACTGCGGATGAGGGAGAAGTGCCGGGCTGTAGCACGCTCGGGAGCGGCCCCGGGTGTGTCGTCGCGGTGATCAGGCATGAGAATCGTCCTTCGCGTGGTCTGCGAACGGCCCCGGGTGGATCGTGTCGGGCAATATCCGTAGCGGGGAATGCACACCGACGACATGTGCTGCGGCATACGACCCCCGGCTACGCCCGTCGGGAGCGCAATGCTCCGATCGTGCTGCGCGTTTCATGCCCGGCCCGGGCGCTAGCATTCAGAACCGAGGTCGGGCGGCTTCGATGCGTATTTCGAACCGAAGCAGCCCGGGGCTGCGCGAAGAAGGTATTCGAAGGTCAGGCAACGAGCTTTTGCGCGCGCAGCTGACGTGCGATGAAGTCTTTCACCATTTCATGGGCGCGGTCGGTCTGGGGCCCGGGATCCGCGACCCAGATGTGGCCGCATCCTTCGAACACGGTGAATTCGCAGTGCCCGCCCGCAGCTCGGTAAGAGGCGGAAAACTTCTCCTGGAAGGCGGGCAGGACATTGTCATCCAGGCCGCCTTGCATGACCAGCAAAGGTGCGAGATTCACCGCCTCCTTGCGATCGAGCATCTGCTGCGGATTGGCTTCGTACACCGATTCCCACGGATTGAAGTAGGTCTTCGACTTCTGCATCATTTCGGTGCGCCCGCGACGCTCCGCATTCAGATAGCGCTCGTAAGGATCGCTGATCGGCGAGCGGGTCGCGACGTAGCGCACGCTTGCGTCGATCTCGGGGTGTCCGGCCAGCGGCAGCGCGTTGTAGCGCGGATCCTTCGGCCGCATGCCAAGGAGCTGAGCGACATGACCGCCGCTCGAACTGCCGAGTACGCCGAGCGTTGCTGCGTCGCCATTCCACTCTGCGGCTTTTGATTTCAGCCATCGAATCCCATAGTTCGCATCCTGGACCGATGCGGGGTAAGGCGCCTCGTGCCCGAGGGTCAGGTCGATCGCCACGACCAGCATGCCGCTGGCGGCAATCGCCTCGCACATCGGCTGATTGGCGAAACGGTCTTTGTCGTTCCAGGCGCCGCCATGCAGGTCGAGTAGCACGGGGAACGGCCCAGCGCCCTGCGGCTGATAGATGCGCGCCATGAGCGTGCGCTGGGGGATGCGGCGGAATTCCACTTCGAACTGTTTGACTTCGAATTTCGCGGCGGGGTCGTATCGGGTTGGCATGGCGTGTGTCCTCCGTGGGTTGAATTTGCTTGGGCGCAGGATCGTTGGCGCGTCGATACGAGCGAACCGGCTCGCGCTGTCCATGCGGACCTTGGATCGGGGACAAACCTAACACAGTGTGGAACGGACATGCCAGGCCTCGCGGCAGGTTTGGCGATGCTCGCCGTTCGGGTCGAACTGCGGCCTTCTGCGTATCGGTCCAATGCTGCGAAACGCGGTATCGAAACCGTGTGGCCGCCTCAGGCATTCCGAACCGAACACGAGGCCCCATTCGCCGCAATGCAATACGGAAAATACGAGCGGCCGAATCGGCGCCTGTCCGTTACAATGGCTGCAAACGCGTCCGCGCTCTTCGGGCGATTCCACAACACGAACTACATCATCGAACGCCAGCCATGATCGAAGTGAACGAAACCATCGACGTGCCGT
>JBIKKL010000681.1:0-2951 GCA_044360365.1 Burkholderiales bacterium
CGGTCCAGGAGGGTATCCAAGAGCCGGATCTTCTGGCCGAACGGTCGTCTTCGACCGTCGCGGGCGAAGTGCAGTTTCGCGCAAGCCCGGAGCTCGAGAAGCGGATCGATGGCTTGAAGCAGAAGCTCGACCAATTGCAGCTGAGCTTTACCGATCGCCATCCTGACGTTCTTACCACCAAGCGCGTACTCGACCAGTTGGAAACGCAAAAGAAGGAAGAAATCGCCAAGCTCAAGAAAGAGTACGAAAGCAAGAAGAAGGATGCGCCTGCGGCTACTAACCGAACGGCCCGTGGTATGGGTACGAATCCCGTGCTCCAGCAACTGACGGTTTCACTTGCCGAAACCGAGGCGGCTGTCGCGGCACTGCGAACGCGTGCTGCGGAGTTCGAGCAGCAATTCAATGAACTCAAGAAAGGTGCGCATGCGATTCCGCAGGTCGAAGCGGATTTCGTTCAGCTCAATCGTGATTACGAGGTCAACAAGAAGAATTTTGAAACACTGTTGGCAAGGCGCGAATCTGCGCAGATCTCTGGCGAAATGGAATCCAGCGCCGGCGTGATGGATTTCCGAATCGTTGACCCGCCCCGTGTTCCGCCGACCCCGGTAGCGCCGAAGCGGCCGCTGCTCATGTGGCTCGTGCTCGCTGTAGGCCTCGGGGCAGGAATTGCGCTGACGTTCCTGATGTCACAGGTGCGGCCGGTGTTCAATGACCGCAGTTCGCTCCAGGATTTCGCCAATCTTCCAATTCTTGGAACGGTTTCGATGAAGTGGACCGAGCGTGACGTGAAGCGCCAGCGGCGCGGCATCCTGGCGCTTTCGATGTCTGTGGCGAGCTTGTTCGGATCGTTCGGCGTATTGATGGCGTTACTCACACTGACGGGGCGCGCGTAGATGGGATCCAGCATCGCTCCATACTTCCAGGCAGGAGTTCGCACGTGAGCATCATCGAAAAGGCAGTGGCCCGGCTTGGAGATTGGGCACCGGAGAAGCCAGAGCCTCTGGCTCCAGCGCAAAGTGCTCGATCGATAGACATTCCTGGGCCCGCGTTCGGTTCCGAGCCGTCACCAGGAAACATGCAGCCCCTAGGTCGTGAGGGCGTAGAAACCGAGAGGCATGTCGACCCAAGCGAGAAAACGCTCCGGTACGAAGAGCTTGATCTGGTGCGTCTCAAAGACGCCGGCATGGTCACCCAAGACGGTGCACGCAGCCAGATCTTCGAGGAGTTTCGTCTGATCAAGCGGCCGTTGCTCAAGAATGCGCTCGGACTGGGGCCCACCCCCATCAAGCGTGGCAATCTCATCATGGTCACGAGCTGCATGCCGGCCGAAGGCAAGAGCTTTTGCTCGTTGAATCTCGCCATGAGCATTGCCATGGAGATGGACCACACGGTGCTTCTAATCGATGCCGACGTTGCAAAGCCCTCGCTGCCTCGCATGTTGAGCATCGACGGTGGTTTGGGGCTGATGGATGTGCTGCTGGAGGACAACCTGCCTTTTTCGCAAGCGTTGATCCGTACGAACATCGACAAACTGAAGCTCCTGACGGCTGGGCGGCAACATCCGAATGCCACGGAACTGCTCGCAAGCGGCGCGATGCGAGACCTTCTGGAAGAAATGTCCACTCGCTACAGCGATCGGATCATCATCTTCGATTCGCCGCCCTTGCTTGCAACGACCGAGTCGCGCGTTCTGGCGACTCAAATGGGGCAGATCGTTGTGGTCGTCGAGGCGGGAAAAACACCACAGCAAAACCTGCGCGAAGGTCTCGCGCATATCGAGAACTGCGAAAACGTCAGTCTCCTACTCAACAAAACAAGATTCCGGGGGGGCTCGGGCTACTATGGCTATGGCTATGGGTACGGCTACGGGTATGGCTATGGGTATGGTGGCGGATCCGAGGGCGCGAAGCCTACGCAGTAGCTGCCCGTCAAGGGTGACTCTTTGCGCCTCTAGAGGTAAGCGTTGGTCTCGATGCTTATGCGCGGTCGCCGTCGCGTTCGTTTTTGGTTCCGATGCGTTCGCTGCGGATTGGCGCTTTAATTCGTCCGTAGGTGCACGCGAAACCTACACGGACAACGTTCGCCTTGCGCCACGTGGCGCAGAGCAATCCGATTGGATTACCGAGGTTTTTCCGCGCGTGGGGGTAAGTGCGCGTGGAGCCGGTCTGCAGTTCAATGCCGATTACACATTGACCTACCGGGCGTACGCGAATAATGAACAGGCCAACGGTCACAATAACACTCTTCGCTCTAGCGCCTTGCTGGATGTTTGGGACCGAAAGCTCTTTCTTCAAGGCTCAGCTACCGTCGCGCAGCAGAATATCTCGACGCTTGGTGCGGTTTCAACAAGCAACGCCAACATCAACGCGTCGCAGAGCGAAGTTCGGCAAGCAACTTTTAATCCCTATTGGGTGAGTCGCCTCGGTAGCGTTGCAAATTTGCGCGCCCAGTTGACGTTGTCAAGAGCGGAGTCCGACGGTGCAGCCCGGGCGTTGGCAACGGACATTCAAGGTGCTCAGGTTACGATTTCAAGCGGACCTGCATTCAGTGATTTGGGCTGGAGCCTCGCTTACTCGAACAATCAGACGAAGTCGACATCAGGCCAGTTCGCTGAACGAGAGACGGAGAACTACACGGCGAGCCTCCGCTATCGGTTGTGGCCAACTCTGACCGCGCTACTGACCGTCGGTCGTGACGACAATACTTTCGGCAACGCGCGAGGAAGTACGGGAGGTGATTTTTACACGGTCGGTTTTCAATGGGTTCCGAGCACACGCACGAGCGTAAGCGCTCAGATAGGCGAGCGGTATTTTGGCAAGACGGCGTCTCTCGACGCTTCACATCGAACGCGGCTAACCTCATGGCAGGTGAACTACTCCGAGCAGATCGTTACCACGCCCGGGCTGTTTTCTTTGCCGCTGAGCGTCGATACTTTCACAGCAGTCGATCGA
>JBIKKL010000682.1:0-2948 GCA_044360365.1 Burkholderiales bacterium
CCTCTTCCTGCAGCGGCGTGAGTTTCGGCACGCCCTCGAGCAGCTGCCCCTTTCGAATCGCGCTGCGCACGTAATGCGCAATGATCCGCCCCCCCTGCGGCATGAATACCGGCACTTCGGCCCAAGGCTTCTTGCCCGCAGGGATCTCGCCCCAGCGGGTGCGGCAAAAGGGGCCCATCAGGGGCTCGAGCAGATCCGGGCGGCGGCGCAGCACCTCGTTGTAGAGCGTCGTCGACGAGACCACGGAGGAGAGTCCCCCGGACTTCGCGGTCTTCAGGCAGAGGAGCCCGACGATGTCGCAGGAGTCGGTGTGGTAGGCAAGGCGTGCATTCGTCTGGTAGCCGCGCGCTTCGGGATCCTGATAGTTGACGCCGAGGTTCGTGACGTGGCCCAGCACGTGGCCTTTGCCGTTCTGCGAGCAGGGTTCGCCGAGATGCATCCCCAGGCCCCAGAAGGCGGCGGCCGAGGTTCGAATGTCCCAGCGATGCGTGGGCAGGCCGCGAAACAGAAAGAAGCCCGGGCCGTCGAGCAGGTGCCTGCGGACTTTTTCGAGTCGCGGTGCGATGGTCGGGAGTGGGAAGTCCGCCTTGCCGATCGTGATCAGGTCGCGACCCCCGGTGGTAACCCGGGTGGCGGCGGCCTCGATTTCGGCGATCTCGGCGCCCGTCCAGGTGCAACTCCACTCGCTCTCGCGCTTGCGCATTTCGGGGCCGTACCAAACCTGCGGGCCTTGAGCGGGGCGC
This sequence comes from Burkholderiales bacterium, assembly GCA_044360365.1. Classification (GTDB taxonomy): domain Bacteria; phylum Pseudomonadota; class Gammaproteobacteria; order Burkholderiales; family WYBJ01; genus WYBJ01. The sequence continues at coordinate 744 of JBIKKL010000682.1, forward strand.
AGCGCCTCGATGGTCATCGTGTTCATCGTTCCTCCTGTCGTGGGATGCCCGTGCGTGATCGTCGATCAGGGGCGGTAGAACGGCTTGTCGCCCTTGATCGTGACGCGGTGTCCGCGTCGACGATGGGGATAGTAATCCCAAAGGGCGTGGTGCTGGACGCAGCGATTGTCCCAGAAGGCCACCGAGCCCGGCTGCCAGCGGAAACGGCATTGGAACTCCGGGGTCTCGCAATGCCGAAACAACATATCGAGGACGGCATCGCTTTCGTGTTTCGCCAGCTGCAGGATGCGGCGGGTGAAGATCCGGTTCACGAATAGCGCCTTCCTGCCGCTGATCGGATGGGTGCGGATCACGGGGTGCTCGGCCGACGGGTAGCTCTCGCGCTCCGCGGCGCCTTCGTAACGCCCGCGGTAAGTCGATTCACCGTCGTGCAGGGCCGTCATGCCTTCGAGCATGCGCTTCATCGGTTCGGACAGCGCCTCGTAAGCCGCGTACATGCTGGCAAAAAGGGTATCGCCCCCGACCGGCGGCACTTCCACCATGTAGAGTATCGTGCCGAGCGGTGGCGCGGGGTCGCACGAAACATCGGAGTGCCAGTCTTCGCCCGCGATGCGTTTGCTCTTCTCGTCGGTGTAGATTTCCATGACTTCCGGGTGCCCCGGCAGCAGCCGCGGCCAGGCCGGATGAAGGTGCAGCTCGCCGAAGCGGCGGCCGAAGGCCTTCTGCTGCTCGGGGGCCAGCTGCTGATCGCGGAAGAAAAGGACGCCATGCTCGGCGAGGGCCTCGTGCAGCGCGCGGATCTGTTCGTCGTCGAATCGCTGCGATAGATCGATGCGCTCGACTTCGGCGCCGCAGGTGGGCGTCACGCGGCGAACGTCGAAGTGCGTGGATGCTGCCATGTCTCCTCCTGTGAATCTCTTCCAATGCACCGCGGCCGAGATTGCTTCGCGAGTCGCCCACGAGGGCTCGTGTTCTGTGTCAGAGATGCGTAGCATAAATGCTGATCGCTACGGCTGATGCAATGTATGACAAAAGCTGTCGACGGGGTTAAATCCTACCTGAGTTCGAGCCGCACACGCGCTTGTTACGCACGTCGGTCAATCGAATCGGAGACGCAACGAATTGCCGATCCCGTCGTATCAGGTCTCGAGAGGGAGCCTCACGGGGCGTCCCGTGGCGACAGCCCGTTCGATGGCGATCGTGGTCTGCAGATTGACCAGGGCCTGCTGTGGCGTCGCGTGTACCGTAGGCGTCTTCGTGACCAGACTGTCGAGCCAGGATCGGGTCTCGTTCCCCAGGGGACCCCAGAAATCGCCCACCGCCCAGTCGCCCGCGGTGTTGCTGCCGAGGAACGCCATGTTGACGCTGTGGTCGGGGACGTACGCGTGCGGAATTCCCCGGTCGGAGTACAAGAGATGATCCATGTGGTCGTCGTCGATGATCATCGTACCTTCTGATCCGAGCAGTTCGACGCGATCGGATTGACCCAGGGTCGGGTACTTTGCCGGCAAGGCATAGCTCACTCCGAAGTTCACGACGGCGCCGTCGGCGAAGGTCACGATCGCCCACGTCACGTCGTGTGCGCCGTACCCCGCTTCGCGAAAGATGCCGTGCTGGCCGCGCGCGACGACTTCGACCGGTACATTGCCTTCCATGAACCAGCACATGAGATCGACGTAGTAGGTCAGGACGTCGAGTACCGGCGTCGCATGCGGGTCCCGCTTCAGGATCGCGAATGCCTGCGCACGGGAGTTGTAGACGCGTGCCAGTCCGCCGACGATGCGGCCCAGGCGCTGCTGGATCATCTGTTCCTTGGCGCGGAGGAAACACTCCTTGAAGCGGCGGCTGTAGCCGACCCTGAGCGACCCTTTGCTGGCGGCGAGGGCGGACAGAATCTGCTCCGCATCCGAAAGAGTCAGTGCGAGCGGCTTCTCCACCATGACGGCCTTGCCCAGTTCGAGGGCCTTGCAGACGGCGGCGACATGCTCGCCTTCGGGCGTCGAAACGAATACCGTGTTGATCTCGGGCAGTGAGATGAGCGCGTCGTTGTCGCTGCCGAATGTGGAGGCGCTCGTGGTTTCGGCGAGGCCTCGCGCCTTGTCGATGTCGGTGTCTGCGATTGCGAGAAAGCCGACACAGGGATGCTTCGCGCAAAGGCGCGCGCGCAGGGTGCCGATGCGGCCGGCGCCGATCACGGCCACGCCT
>JBIKKL010000685.1:0-2942 GCA_044360365.1 Burkholderiales bacterium
GTCCAATCAACGTGCCGCCGAGCATCCCACCCCAGAACTTAGCCCTTGAGCGATCATCGCGTCGCGAACAGGCCTGAGGTGGGCCGGGCGCCTCGTCCTTCATGGCGAAGGCATATCCTTTTTGCATATGTTGCAACGCAGCAACAAACGCTTGCCACCATGTCGTCGCTCTGGCACACTGCGGGTCCGCTTCATCGAAGCGAACCACAATAAGTAGTGCTCGTGGTGCGATTTTCCCACTACATATTGGGGTAGTCCTGCTCCTAGCATGTCCTGAACGGGGGGGTGGACGGCCTGCTCCAGGCGTCTGCGCAGGATGAAACGCGCCCAGTCGGCGCATCGGATAGAGAGGCAAACTACGATGGCTGGATCGATCCGCGGCATCGCATCGTCCGTTCCCGCAGGTATCTCGATCCCGAGGTCCGGGATTCGGATGTCGTTGGTGATTGCATGCAGTTTCGCAATTTTGATTTCACTCCCGGGTTGGCTCCGGGCACTGGAGAGCGGTCCGAGATTCCTTCATCTCACGCATCCGGCCGGCACGCTGTCGGGAGGGATGTCCCCCGGTTTGGGCATCATGTCGGGCGGGACGGGCGGCGTGGCCGATCTCGGTCCGCAGCACCAGGTCCTGGCCGACTATCTATCGCGGCGCTATCGGGTGTCGAGCGAAGCACTGGAACGGTTCATCCGGCTGGCGTACTCCGCAGGTCAGATGACCAAGATCGATCCGCTGTTGCTTCTGGCTGTCATGGCCGTCGAATCGAGCTTCAATCCGATCGCGGAGAGCGGCATGGGCGCGAAGGGACTGATGCAAGTCATTCCGCAATTCCATCAGGACAAGCTGAGGACCGTGCAAGGGGCTGAACTCAACGTCCTCGATCCGGAGACGAACATCCTGGTCGGTGCCAAGGTCTTGCGTGAGTATGCGAGCAAGACGGGTGGAAACTACGCTGCGGCACTCGGGATGTACGTAGGCGCCGGGCCGGATCCAGCCCATCCGTACGCGAGCAAAGTGCTCTCCGAACGCGAGCGCCTCGAGGCATTCCTTCGTCGCGCTTTGGAACAGTCGACGCCTCGCGCCTTGCCCGTGCAGGCGCGGACCTGATCACTCAGCGCGCGGAAGTCGTGTACCTCGTGTGCCGAGTCGGTCTTCGGTGCGCGACTCTTTGCATGCTGCTGGACCTTCATCCGTGTTCGGCGCAGTATCGCAGGGGGCATTCGGCACGTGTTCGTGCCTGAAGCCTCTGGGGCTCTCTCAGCATTCACTCGCGTGCAAGGAGAATGGATGGCGGACGACCACTGGTCCAAGGACATGCTTGAATTCATGCAGAAGATGTGGAACCCGATGGGTTTTCCGCTTCCGGGCATGATTGCGCCGACCGTCGATCCGGAAGAGATCGACCGCAAGCTCGCGGAACTTCGCAGCGTCGAAAGCTGGCTCAGGATGAATCTTGCGTTCGTCGAGATGACGGTCAAGACGCTCGAAATGCAAAAGTCGGCGCTGGAAACGCTTTCGGGCAAAGCACCCGAGACGCGGCGCGACGATGGCAAGTGACCTTCGACGACAGGAACACCCCCGGTCAGGCGGACTTCTGGCTGCCGAGTCTCGCCTTCATCGCGTCGGTCGCTCGCAATAGCGCTGCCAGGATGCCTGGTTCCCAGGCCGAATGCCCTGCATCAGGGACGATGACGTATTTCGCATCCGGCCACCGGCTTGCCAGTTCATCGGCACTTGCAATCGGACACACCGTGTCGTATCGACCTTGAACGATGATGCAGGGTAAATGGCGTATGGGTTCGAGATTGGACAGCAGGGCGTCGGGTGCTAGGAATACCTCGTTTACGAAGTAATGTGCTTCGATGCGGGCGAGATTGAGTGCGCTCTGACTCGGCTCCCATGCGGCACCGAGCAACTTGCCGGGTCTAAGCGTCGAGCACGCTGCCTCATAGGTGCTCCAGGCACGTGCGGCGACCATGTGAATCTCGGGATCGGGATCCGTCAATCGTCGATGAAACGCACGCAAGAGATCGGTCCGTTCCGACGCGGGCAGGACGCCGACGAACTCGCGCCAGGCTTCGGGAAAAAACTGACGCATCCCGTACAGGAACCAATCGATTTCGCTCGGGCGGCCGAGGAATATGCCTCGCAGTACGAAGCCGAGACAACGTTCGGGATGGACTTCGCCGTAAGCCAGGGCGAGTGTGCTGCCCCACGATCCACCGAAGATCAACCAACGCTCGATCCCGAGATGCTCGCGTAAGCGCTCCATGTCCGCGACCAGCAAGTTTGTCGTGTTGGCTTCGATGCAGCCGGCAGGCGTCGAACGGCCCGCGCCACGCTGGTCGAACAAGACGATGTGATACGTCGCCGGATCGAAGAACCGTCGATGATCGGAGGTGCATCCTGCGCCGGGTCCGCCATGGAGGAACACCACGGGCACGCCCTTGGGATTGCCCACGGATTCCCAGTACATGCAGTGACCGTGGTCGAGCGGCAACATACCGGACGCCAGGGCGTCGATGGCGGGATACAAGTCGGCAGCGCTGGAGTCCATGACTTCCGTCGTCCTGCGTGGGTGGCGTCGCAGGGAGTGCGCTGGAATGTTAGCATGACGTCCGATGAGCCTACCCCTGTTCACCGCCGCGTTCGCCTGTTGGCGTGCAACCCATGAGCTGGTTGCCGAGGGGCCCGCATGCAAGCTTCCGACCGAGAGCGTCGTGAAGCTGAGCATCAAGGCGATTCCGGAGGCACGCACGGCCGACACGCTCGGCGCCGAACGGGAAGGTACGGGGGTGGTGATCGGGGCCGACGGACTGATCGTGACGATCGGGTACCTCATCATGGAAGCAGACTCGGTGCTCGTCATCACCCATGATGGTCGGATTTTTCCCGCCCTGCCCATCGGCTTCGATCAAGTAACCGGATTCGGGCTATTGCGTGC
>JBIKKL010000686.1:0-2941 GCA_044360365.1 Burkholderiales bacterium
CTCAAGAACTCGTTCGGTGTGCAACGGATAATCCCCGTGGTGGAGTCGCCGAAGGCTCAGAGCCTCATCGCACGTCACTTCTCACCTTCCGTCGCCGAGCCGACGCCGATCAATACGATTCGCCAAGAAACGACTGACGAGCGTAAGGAGGAGGTGTTGGTCAAAACTGACGTCGCGCCCGAGGCGCAGCAGGCTGCAGAGCAGTTGAAGCAAGCGCTGGCGCAGGAGATCAACCGTGGCGAGGTTGAAGTCAAGGCCGAAGGCAGCAAGGTCGTGGTATCGATGCTGACCACGCCGTCGGTCGGTGGTGGGGACGGTCCTGCGGGGCAACGAAAGGGCGGGGCCGCGGCGGACGGCTCTGCTAAAGGTGGCAGCGCCGAGTTGGCGGAAAAGCAGGGTGGTGCGTCGGCATCGGGTCAGCAGGCGGCGGGTGCGTCGGTCAAAGGAGCGAAGCAGGCGGGCACAGTCTCCCAGGCGGAGATCGAGTTCTACGCCAAGGTGGCGGATGCTCAGGCCAAAGTGAATGCCGCCGTGGAAGTGCGTGACGTGCGTAACACCAGCGCTGTGAGTACGCAGGGGCGCAGTGCGGGCCAGGGTGTAGGCCAGATCGATTCCGAGGCGCAGTACCAAAGGATCGTTACAGCCCTGGCGAAGGAGATCCAGTCGGGCAAGGCCGAGGTGGAGCGCGACGGCGCTCGGATCATCGTGCGGTTGGCGGAACAAGGGTCGTTCACGTCAGGAAGTGCAGACTTGCAGCCCGGTTTCATGCAGCTGCTAGGGCAGGTGGCAAAGAGCTTGGGGGCCACCCAGGGGCGTGTTTTCATAGAAGGGCATACTGACAACGTGCCGGTCGTCTTCAATGAGCGCTTCCGATCGAACTGGGATCTATCTGCGGCGCGTTCAGCCGCGGTGGCTGACTATATGTCAACCAATGGCGGCTTGAACGCGGCTCGTCTGAGCGTGGCCGGCTACGCCGATACTCGACCACTCGGATCTAATGATGATGCGGCAGGTCGCGCGCGCAACCGTCGTATCGAGGTCATTGTCGATGGCGGGTGACATTGGCTTTTGGCGCACCCTATTTGAATGCCTTAGGACTGAATTTCTGATCCTCGACTCCCCTCAGAGGCTGAGCGTTCGAAAAAGAGTAGCGACGGTAACACAGTGAATTGGTCAATCTCGCCGCCAGAACAGACGATGGTGGCGATACGACGCTGATCCTTCAGCGGCCTAATTGAGAGGAGCGGCCGCGGGCGACTCGCTCGGCGATCCCTGCTGGGGGCGAGGATACTGAACGCTGGGAGCGCGTGTTGGGGCTGTCTGCTTCTGTCGCTGAAGCGCTTCGAGATAGCGCTCGCGCTGCAGGACGACAAGTGCCTGGACGTCACGCTTGAGAGCGTCGACGTTTCCGACCGTCCCAGATAGGGTCTTTATTTGCGCCTGGAGGGTCTGAACGGCGCCGGCTTGTGATTGTATGCGCGCGTTAACTGCCTGGATTTGCTTGAGCATGTTGTCGCTGTTCGCTGCGACTTGCTTGGCGGTTTGCTCGGGCACCTGCTGGGCCACGTTCTCGGTCTGCTTGAAGACGCCATCGAGTTTGTTTTCGAGTTGCTGATACATTGCCTTGACCGATTCTTGAGACTCGCTCAACGCAGCCACCTTCTGTGACACTTCGCGAAATTTCTCGGCCGTTACATCGAGCGCCTGTACGCTCGCATTGAGCTCCACCGTGCGTTTTCCCACTGCGAGGAGCATCGCGTCGAGCTCGGATACGCGTGCGCTCATTCGAACTCCGGTTGCAACCATGAACGTGAGCCCTAAAAACATAAGGGCGCCACTTACGCTGAGCACAATCACCGATCTCTTTCGCATGATCGTCGCGAGGTCCTGCAGCTCTCGGGTCGAGGACTTGAGATCCACGCCAAGTTGCGTCGCTGTGGCGGCGGACTTCGATGCAACATCAGCTGCATCGAGAACCGCCTCCGAGAGCGCTCTGAACTCCTGTTGCGTCTGACTTGGCTCGAGATCGAGGCTGATGGGGCCGCCATGATGGGCGTTATCTAGCGAGGTGTCTGTTCCCTCATTAGCGACGTCGACGGAGACCCGATCTTGATTCTCGAACTCCGAGGGAGCAGCACCTTGACTGAACTGGTCATCTGGAACGTCCGTCGACTGGGCATTCTGCTCTGAGGATCCGATAGCAGCCAACGAGCTCTGGGAGCTCTCGGGTGGGAGGTCGCGGCTGGCTGGCGGGGCGGACTGGCTTGGTGCATTCATTGTTCTAGCTCCTTGAGTCAGGCAATTCGGATGTGAGCTCGCTTAGGCTTCGGCGAATGGAGGCGGTGGAGGCGCGCAGTCTTCGGATACGGCTCAGTATGCCGACAGAAGAAATTCGCACGGGCAGGGATGGCCTCGTGGAGGCAGGGTGTGGCCTCTCCGGTGCGAGCACGGTTTGCAGATCCCCTGGTAGCGACTGTCCGCCCGAAGTCTCGGCGGGGAGGGTGACCGCGGGTGACGCGGCCTCTTCAGGTGGCGTCGCGCTAAACGAAGGTTCGGGCGTGTCAGGCGACTGTGGTAGAGCCGCTTTTTGTGGGGAACTACGTTTGGCTACGGACTGCCCCTCTTCAAGGCTGACTCTATGACGAGTGTGTCCGCTTAGAATAGTGTCTTTTGACATCGCTCTGGCCCACTAACGCTGACGAAATTGCTGGCGCATCGACTCAAGGGTTTGCTCTGTACGCGTGCCGACACCGCATTGGACAACGATGGTGAGATCGGAGGCGACCTTATGTTCGCTCGACTCGAAATGAAAACCCGGATATTGACCGCTCGCCCGTATCTTTATGCGCGCATCTGAGCGGGTCTGTAGTACGGCAACGCCATTGTTGAAGAATGCGCGCTGATTGTCGGGTCCGGAGACAACCATGAACGCGTCGTCTAC
>JBIKKL010000099.1:0-10799 GCA_044360365.1 Burkholderiales bacterium
ACGAAGCCTGCGACGCGAGAAATGTCCGGCTTATCGGCCTCGCCTGCCTTTGCTGGAACACGACATGATCTGCGCAGGCATCACGCCGCCGTGCGACATACCTCTGTCTGATGATCCCTTTCCTCCTGCCCGGATGCTGGGCTGGCTCTACGTGATCGAAGGCTCGATGCTTGGCGGATCGTTCATCGCCAAGCATCTGCGCAGCCACCTGGGGGTTAAGCACCCGTATCGCTTTCTGGTGCCCTACGGACGCAAGTGCGCCGTACAATGGCACGGTACGCGCCGCTATCTGCAGCAGCGGGCCGAGGAGCAAGGGATGGATCTCCATGCGATTGCGATGGGAGCCGTCGAGTGTTTTCGTCGCCTGAACGAGTGCCTGCGTGGCGACCCAGGCTGATCTCTTCAACGATACCGAGGAATGCAATCGGATCGCCGATCAGGTTACGCAGAAGTTGCGCCACGGGTACGCGCGCTCGGTGTGCAGCCCGCACGCACTGTGTGTTTTTATTCGTCATGATGCAGTCAAGACCTGCAGTAACTTGCTATCTATAAAAATCCGATTCGCCGAACATCAGGGCCGCAGATGTCGTCATTGAACGCCGAAGAATTTGAACAGGCACTGCGCGAATGCGCTGCCGAACCCATTCACCTGATCGGAAAGGTCCAGCCTCACGCCGGGCTGCTGGTTCTGCAGCCCGACGGCGAGCGACAGGTGCTGCAGGCCAGCCAGAACATTGCGGAGTTCGTCGGCCGGCCGCTTGCGGCCGTGCTGGGCCAGCCCCTGGCTGCCGTGCTGGATGCTGCGGCCGTGGCCGTCGTCGATGCCATGGCGGCTCGCTCGCGCGGTCATGGTCGGCCGGCCACCGGACGCCTGCGCGTAACCATCGACGGCGCCAGCATCGCGCTGATTGGGCATCTGTACTTGTCCGACGGCCTGGTGGTGCTGGAACTCGAACGCAACGACAGCGCCGAACCGCACGGTCGGCTCGACGATCTACTGGCCCAGACGCTCGAGTCGCTGCTTGCCCTCGGCCTTGCCGACGAGCGCGGTGCCTACTTCGAAAGCGTCGCGTGCATGCTGCGTGACCTCACCGGCTACGATAGCGTCATGGTGTACCGCTTCGATACCACAATGGACGGCGAGGTGATAGCCCAGAGTCGCGCGGATCACGCGCACGACTTCCTGGGGATGCGCTTTCCGGCCAGCGACATCCCCGAGCAGGCACGACGCCTGTACACCATCAACCTGGTGCGGGCCATTGCCGACACCGAGGCCGTGCCCAGCCCGATCGTCCCGGTACTCAGCACCGCCACGGGCCAGCCGCTGGACATGAGCGACTCTGCGGTCCGCAGCGTCTCGCCGATCCACATCGAGTACCTGCGCAACATCGGCGTGCGCGCCTCGATGGCCATTTCGCTGCTGCAGGACGGGCGGCTATGGGGTCTGGTCGCTTGCCATCACATGACGCCCAAGCGGGTGTCGATCGCCATGCGCGAAGCCGCGTTGCTGGTCAGCCGGCTGGTCTCGGCACGCCTGAGCGAGTTCCAGGCGCAGCAGCTCGAACGGCTGCATGCCGAAACCGTGCGCATCAGCGCCGGGCTGCTGCAGCACATTCCCGACGGCGCGGTGCCCCGCCTGATGCGCAGCCTGCTGCCGCAGCTGCAGGCGCTCCTCGGCGCCGATGGCATCATCGGTGTGGTCGAAGGCGTGCGCTTCACGCACGGTCGGGTGCCGCCAGCCGATGTCGTCGGGCCCTTGCTCGACTGGCTCGGCACCAGGCCGGAGCACGGCGTCGTCAGCATCGAGTTTTTGTCACAGGAGTTTGCGCCTGCCGCGGCGTTCATGAACAGTGCCGCCGGGCTGCTGTGCACGACGCCCAAGCCGGGCATGCGCAATGGCCTCGTCTGGCTGCGTGGGGAGCGGCAGCGCACGGTGCACTGGGCTGGCAACTACGAAGAAGGCTTTGTACGCAATGCGGCCGGCGATTGCCGCTTGACACCGCGCAAGTCCTTCGCGATCTGGAGCGAAACCTGGCGTGGCCGCAGCGAGCCCTGGACGCAATCCGAGATCGGTGTGGCCACGATGCTGGCGCTGGAACTGCCCGAAAGCATGGCCCAGAAGAGCCGGCTGGAAGCGACATTGACCACCTTGTGGCAGCACGAGCAGGAGCTCGAGCTGCACCGCGATCATCTCGAAGATCTGGTGCAGCAACGCACCACCGAACTGTCTATCGCGAAGGAGATGGCCGAAGCGGCCAATCGTGCCAAGTCGGCCTTTCTAGCCAACATGTCGCACGAGTTGCGCACGCCGCTGCATGGCATCATCGGCATGACCGCGCTCGCACGGCGCCGCAGTACCGACGGTACGGTCACCGGTTACCTGCACAAGACCGAGCAGATTTCGAAGCTACTGCTCGCGTTGATCAATGACATCCTCGATCTGTCGAAGATCGAGGCCGAGCGGTTGACACTCGAAGAAGTCGACTTCTCGCTGCGCGAGCTGATCAACAGCATCGACGGCCAGCTCGGCGAAACGGCAGCTCGCAAGGGTGTTGCGCTGCGCTTCGACGTTGCGCCACAGTTGGCTGGCCGTGCGTTTCGCGGAGATTCTCTGCGCTTAGGGCAGGTCCTGATCAATCTCGTCGGCAATGCTGTCAAGTTTACAGAGAGGGGCTCGGTCACGGTGCGCATCGATGCGGAGGCCGACGTACAGTCCAACGCTGTCGTGCTGCGCTGCGCGATACAGGACACCGGCATCGGTATCTCGCAGGAGCAGCAGACGCGACTCTTCATGGTCTTCGAACAGGCCGACAGTTCGATGACGCGCCGCTATGGCGGCACCGGGCTCGGGCTGGTCATCGCCCAAAGCCTGATTCGCATGATGGGCGGCGAGATCCACGTGGACAGCCAGCTCGGAGCGGGCACCACCTTCCGTTTCCATGTCCGGGTCGGCGAGGCCGCAGGCCCGGCACCGCGTGTCGAGGCGAGCGATGTTGCGCCGAGCGCCGAGGCGCGGCTGAAGTCCGAGTATCCTGGCACGCGGGTGCTGATCGCCGAGGACGACCCGATCAGTCGCGAAATCATGAAGACGCTGCTCGAGGAGGCCGGGTGCGTGGTCGACGCGGTCGAGCATGGCGTGGCGGCGGTGGCAGCGGCTCGGTCCCAGACCTTCGACGTGATCCTGATGGATCTACAGATGCCGGAGCTCGACGGCTTCGAGGCGACGCGCCGGATCCGCGTTGAATCGCGCAACCAGCAGACGCCGATCGTGGCCGCCACCGCCAATGCCTTTGCCGACGACATGAAGGCTTGCATCGACGCGGGCATGAACGACCACGTGGCCAAGCCGATCGAGGCGAAGCGGCTGTTCGAGTGCGTGTTCAAGTACGTGCAGCGCGGCCGAGCGCAATAGACCTACCTGCCACCGGGCACAGCGGAACGGGCTGCAACGGGCGCAATGGCCCGTACCGACCCCACCGACGGCATGGCCTTCATCACCGGCGCTGCTGCCGGTGGCATCGTCGTGGCGAAGCACTCGCCGGCCGTTACTGGGTCCAGCGGGCCCGTTCGTGCCAATGTTCCACCCAGCACGGTAGTGCCTGGGCCCGCATGGGCCGTGCGATACCGTAGCCTTGTGCGGCCTCGCAACCCAGCGCAAGCAGCCGCTCACCGTGGGCGGAGGTCTCGACGCCTTCGGCTATCACGTTGCGCCCGAAGGCGTGGGCGAGGCCGATGATGCCCTGCACGATGGCAAGGTCGCTCGGATCGGCGAGCATGCCTTGTACGAAGCTGCGGTCGATCTTGAGTGTGTCGGCAGGAAGGTGCTTCAGGTAGGCGAGGGAGGAATAGCCTGTCCCGAAGTCGTCGAGAGCGAAATGTACGCCGAGTTCCTGGGACGCGTGCATGATCCGGTGCACTTCGGCTATGTCTTCCAGTGCACTCGTCTCCAGCACTTCGAACTCCAGCCAGGACGGCTGCACGCCAGGGTATCGCTTCAGCACCTGTGATAGCCTGGTCACGAAGCCCTGTCCTTGGAGCAGCCGCGCCCCCACGTTCACGCTCACCGGCATGTCCAGCCCCTGCGCGTGCCATTGCGCCATTTGCGCGAGAGCGGTTTCGATGACCCACGCGCCGATGTCTGCGCTAAGCGGGTGGTCCTCGATCACGGGCAGGAAGACGCTCGGGGCCAGAAGGCCGCGCGTAGGGTGCTGCCAGCGGATCAGCGCCTCGGCACCGATCACCCTGCCGGAGTGCATGTTCACCTTGGGCTGATAGTGCAGCACGAACTGGTTCGAGAGCAGCGCCTGCCGGATCTCTTCGAGGCCTTCACGCTGGCTCTTGACTGCAGCGTCCTGTCTCACGTCGAACAAATGGTAACGGTTCTTTCCGGCCTGTTTGGCAAGATACATGGCCTGATCCGCATGCCGCACCAGCCCCTCCGGTTCGGCGCCGTCCTGGGGATAGACCGTCAGGCCCATGCTGGCGCTCACCTGCAGCATGGCATCGCCGATTCGCGCGGGCGCAGCAGCTGCCTTCAGCATGCGCTCGAGCAGCGGCTCGAGATCGTGCGGGTATTCCAGATCCACCAGCACGGCCACGAACTCGTCACCGCCGATCCGGGCCAAGGTGTCGCTTTCGCGCAGCGCGCTCTTGATGCGCTGAGCCACGGTGACGAGCAAACGGTCGCCCACCACGTGGCCGTGGGTGTCGTTGATGGCTTTGAAACCATCCAGATCGAGGAACACAACGCCGATCGGACGCTGGCGCCGCCTGCTCTGCTGGATTGCCTGAGCCAGGCGGTCGGCCAGAAGCACGCGGTTCGGCAATCCGGTGAGCAGATCGTAGTGCGCAATGCGCTCGAGCTGGTGCTGGTGCTCCTTCATGAGGGTGATGTCGGTGAAGAGCGAGACGTAGTTGATCGTCTGACTCTCGCGGTCGCGTACCGTGCTGATCGTGACCATCTGCGGATAGATTTCGCCGTTCTTGCGCTGGCTCCACATCTCGCCGTACCAGTGGTCCTTGTCTGCAAGCGATTCGGTGATGGACTGATAGAACTCCTGCGTGTGGTGGTCAGACTTGAGCATGCTGTCGCTGTGCCCGATCACCTCCTCGCGGCCATAGCCGGTGATGCGGGTGAAGGTTGCGTTGACCTCCACGATGTTGCCTTCCAGATCGGTGATCATGATGCCTTCGCGCGCGTGCGAGAACACGCTGGCGGCCAACTGCAGTTTGGCATCCGAGGCCGTCTTCTCGATCGCCAGGGCCGCCAGCTGGGCTTCGAAGTCGATCGCCTTCAGGTCGGCGCTCGTGGGGGTGCTCGCATGACGGTGGTAGATCGCGAATGTACCCAGCACCTTGCCGCCGGATGAGAGAATGGGCTGCGACCAGCACGCACCCAGCCCTGCCCGTTGGGTCAGAGCCCGGAAGGGCTGCCACCAGGGGTGAATGGCAACGTCCTCGACGATGATGCGCTGCCCGGTGTAGGCCGCAGTGCCACAGGAGCCAACCCCTGGACCGATCGCCAGACCATCAATGGCCTCATTGTAGAAATCCGGCAGGCTCGGTGCCGAACCGACGCGCAGACGGCTTCCGCTGTCTTCCAGGAGCAGGATGCTGCAGAGGCACGCAGGGTTGCTGGCTTCGACGTCGCTGGCGATCGCGGTGAGCACCGCGGTCAGGGGTTCCTTGTCCGAAAGCATCTGCAACACCCGGTTGCGGTGTACCTCGCGGTCCTCCGACTGCCTGCGCTGGGTGATGTTCTCGTGCGAAACGACCACGTTGCCGCTTGTGTCCTGGAACCGGGTCATGCGGGCAATGAACCAGCGATTCTCGGTGGGGCTATGACAGGGATATTCCATGGAGAACTGCTCGATCTCCCCGCGCATCACCTGGCGGATACCGTTCGCCATCGCTATCGCGTCTTCCCGGTCTGTGCCCTCGGCACATTCGCATGCATCGAAGTAGTTCCAGCCTATGCTCGTATCGGAGTCCGCTTCGCGCGCGGTATTGCGCCGGTAGAAGGTTCGCCAGGCTTCGTTGACCGCGAGGATATGCCCCGAGGCATCCAGCACGCAGATTTCTGCGGAAGCGGCATCCAGCGTTGCCTTGGCAAAGGCCTCGGATTTCTGCAGCGCCTCCGCCATCTGCCTGCGCTCGGTGACGTCGGAGATGAATCCGTGCCACAGGACGCTGCCATCGGGCTGGCGCTCCGGCCGGGACTGGCCTGCAAGCCAGCGCAGACCACGACCGGGCAGGAGCACCCTATATTCCTCGTTCCACATCGTCAGGGCATCGGCCGACGCGTGGATCGACTCCGTTACTCGCTCCCGATCTTCGGGATGGATAACGGTCATCACCGAATCCGCGCTCTCGAAAGCGTCCGCAGCCGATACGCCGTAGATCTCGCGGATGCCGGCACTCGCATAGGGGAAGCTGGCCCGGCCGTCGGCTTCTAGACGATACTGGAAGATGAACCCGGGAACGTTGAGGGACAGCTTGTAAAGCAGGTCGGCGCTGTTGACTGCAGTGGCGGCGGGGTGCTCATCGGGGGACAGATCGGGCGTGCAGGGCGGAGCGGGTGTGTCCAAGGCGAGGCGCATTGTCGATCTTTTTTTAGAAAATCCCGTTGACAGATCTGCAGAGGGGCCACGAATGCAGGACCGACAGGTCTGCTGCACCCGCATTGATCCGCGCACGGCCATCCTTGCTGACTAGAGGAACCTACGACAGGGCGAGTGCTTCCGTCCATAGGAACAACCCTAGGTACTGCCTAGGGGATTTACCCCCCCCAAAAAATGCCGAATGGTTTGCACCAGGCCTGTCGAAGATCGGGTTGGACCATCTTGATGGAGGTGGCGCGTTCGACGCACTCGGAACGGTTTTCGAGGACGGGTTCGGTCCCGATCTCCGAGCCGCCGGCTGGTCAGAAGTCGGCGGACGCGATCAAACGTCGCTCGGGGTTGGAGTATGTCCCGGTCTCCCGCAGTGCCGGAACGCGAGCCCTCGACCAGTGCGCGCGACATCGACCGACGATCAACTCCGCGAGCGTGTTGTCACATGCCGCAAGATGACGGTTACCAGATCCTCCGGGAGAAACGGCTTCGCAATGTGATCTGCCATTCCGGCCTCGAAGCACTTCGCTCGTTCCTCGGCCAGGACATGAGCGGTCTGACCGATCACGGGCAGGTTCGGCGCCAGCTTCTGCAGTTGCCGGGTGGCGGCGTAGCCATCCATCCCCGGCATCTGGATATCCATCAAAACGATGTCATACGCGTTCGCGCCATCCCGAAACACCCGCATCACCGCCTGCTCGCCGTTCCCAACGATGACGGCATGAGCCCCGAGTGCGGTAAGGTTGTCCTGCATGACGATCTGGTTGATCTGTTCATCCTCGGCGACCAGGATGGAAAGGCCGGCCAATGGCTTGTCGGCCTTTGGGTACTGCACGTGCGGAGCCGGCGCTTCGGCGGGGGTGCCTGCCACGATATAGGGCAGGCGGAACGTAAATGCGCTGCCCAAGCCGGGCGTGCTTTCCACCTCGATTTCCCCATTCATCAGATCGAGAAGGCGTTTGGAGATCGCCAGGCCCAATCCGGAACCGCCGAATCTGCGCGTAATCGAACCATCCGCCTGCTGAAATGGCTCGAACAACTGTCGCAACTGCTCCTCATCCATGCCAATGCCGGTATCGGCCACCCTGAAGAACAGATGTGTCTCGTCGCGGAAGGCGGAAAGTGTCACCCTGCCGGCGGGAGTGAACTTGACGGCGTTGGTGAGAAGATTCAGCAGTACCTGGCGCAGACGCAGGGGATCGCCGACGAATGCCTGGGGCATATCCGGCGACACGTTGATCGACAGTTCCAGACGTTGGGTGGCGATTCGGCCTTCCACCAGGGCGACAGTCTCCCGGATGAGCGGGGCGAGCGTCATGGGGATCGCCTCCAGCGGCAATCTGCCTGCCTCGATCTTGGAGAAGTCGAGAATGTCGTTAATGACGCCGAGCAGATGCTGACCGGACGCTTTGATTTGCTCGAATGCTCGCTTCGCCTTCGCGCTATCCTGGTAGTTGCGCGCACCGATCTCTGCGAACCCGAGTACGCCGTTGAGGGGTGTTCGTATCTCGTGGCTCATGTTCGCCACGAATTCACTGCGCACTCTGGCCAGATCCTCGGCGGCTGAAAGTGCCCTTTCACGTGCCGCCGCCGCGGCACGCTGCTCGCTCATGTCAACGAAGCTGATAACAGCACCGTCGGAGTCGCCGTTCCTGCTCAGGGGATGGACGGCATACGTGACGGGTATCGCCTCGCCATCGGCGCGCCAGTAGACTTCGGTATCGACGCGGACCCGCTGGCCGAGTTTGAGCGCCTCATGGGTCGGGCACAGTTCGTCCGGATAGGGACTGCCGTCGGGTAGTTTCGAGTGGAAGAGGCGATGCGCCGATTGGCCAATGACTCGATCGGCGCTGACGCCCAATAGATCGCAGGCGGCGGTATTGATGAAGGTGATGCGTCCCTGCGGATCGATGCCGTACAGGCCACAGGCGCTGTAATTGAGAATATTCGTCGCGTGTGCTTCCGAGCGCATCAAGGCCGTGCTGCGCGACAAGACCTCCTCTTCCAGGCGTGAATTCAGCTCTGTAAGACGATCCAGTGCCGCCTGGGTTTCAGCCTGCGACTGGCGCAGCGCTTCGTTTTGCATCTCGAGTTCGATCTGATGTACCTGCAGTTCGTGGAGTAGCCGCTGAATGTCGGATTGAACTGTCTCCGGTGGGCGTTCGCGCTGTTTGAGGTTCCGCTCGGCTTGCTTTCGCAGCTCGTCGGCACTTCCCTTGCCTGGGGTATCGGTCATGATCGCTCCTGCTTGTCCTTTCTGAGCGCGTCCTCGAGCTGCTTGATCTCGGTGATGTCGATGAAGGTGATCACCACGCCGTCGATCACGTTGTCCTGGGTGCGGTAGGGCATGATGCGGACGCGATACCAGCGGTCGTCGTGTGTTTTGACCTGCCTCTCCCGGTAGATCAGTGTGGTCAAAACACCTTGAACGTCGCTCCCGAGTTGCGGATAGTCGAGATCGGTGACGATGTCCGAAAGTGGACGCCCGACATCGCCGGGAATCAGCTTGAAGAGTCTGGTCGCGTGAGTCGTGAAACGCCGCAGCTTCATGTCGTCGTCGAGAAAGACGGTGGCGATCTCGATGCTGTTGAGCAGGTTGGCCATGTCGTTGCGCACCAAGGTGAGGTCATCCACCTTCGATTGCAGCTCGGCGTTCACCGTTTGCAGTTCCTCGTTGAGCGATTGCAGCTCTTCCCTTGATGTGGTCAGCTCCTCGTTGGTGGATTGCAACTCCTCGTTGCTCGACTTCAGTTCCTCTACGGTGGTTTGCATTTCCTCCCGAGCGATCTGCAGCGCTTGTCGGGTCTGCTGCAGTTCCTGCACCATCGGGTTGAGCAGCTCCGGCGCGCCTTTCCTGGTCGATCTTCGGCGCATGGGCGGTGTCGGTGCATCGCGGAAGACGATGATTACCCGCCCGCGCAGCATCTCGGGCTTTTCGAGTGCCTGTACCGTGACATCCACGACGTGCGTGCCGTTGTGGTCCTCGATGCGAAGGTGCTCGATCACGATTGGGTGCTGAGGGTCCTTCAGCGCCCGGGAAGGCACGCCGACCAGCGCTTCGCGCAGGCCCTCGCGCGCCATCGCGTAGAGGTTCATGTTGGTCTTGCCGGCAGCAGGCTCCAGGTACTTTCCCGTGCGGCCGCTGACATAGAGGATGTCGCCTTCGCTGTTTATCAGCACGGCGGCCGGGGCGAAGTTCTGCTGGATCAGATGGTCCGTCATGGTACCGAGGTCAGCGATGTCCGCGTTCTCGGCGAGAATGCCAGGCAAGGCGATGGCAGGCGGCCGTATGCCGGGGAAGTCCAGTTCCATGACTGCGTGCGTCTTGGGAGAGCGTGTGTACAACCGAGCCCTGCTGTGCAGGGACCTGAACAGGTGGCCGTAGCTACCTACGGTCTCTGCGCTGCCGAGCAGCAGAATGCCGCCCGGGTTGAGGGCATAGTGGAACAGCGGCAGTACCTTCTTTTGCAGCTGACCGCTGAAGTAGATCAGCAGATTGCGGCAGGTGAGCAGATCGAGCTTGGTGAACGGGGGATCGGAAAGTACGTTCTGGGTGGCGAACACCACCATTTCGCGGATGTTCTTGCTGACGCAATAGCCGTCGTCCTGCACTGGCACGAAGTATCGGGACAGCCGTTCAGCCGAGACATCCGCCTCGATGTTCCGCCGGTACAGACCTTTGCGTGCCGTCTCTATGGCATCGGCGTCGAGGTCGGTTGCGTAGATCTGCAGGACGAAACGCGCTTCGAGCTTGCATCGTTCCAGCGCTTCGCGAAACACGATGGCGAGCGAATAGGCTTCCTCCCCGGTCGAACAGGCAGCCACCCAGGCGCGCAGGGCTCTGCCACCCGGGTGCTGTGCCAGCAGCGCGGGCAGTACCTCGTCTCGCAGTGCCTCCCACACCTCGGGATCGCGGAAAAAGCTGGTGACCCCGATCAGAAGCTCCTTGAACAGTAGATCGATCTCCCCCGGGTTGGTGCGCAGATGGTGCAGATAACCATCGAGGGTATCGATCTGATGCACCGCCATTCGCCGCTCGATTCGGCGTTGCAGGGTGCTTGTCTTGTAGAGCGAGAAATCGTTGCCGCTACGGTCGCGCAGCAGGATGATGATCTTGTCGAGGGCCGTGAGGATCTCGCTCCTGTCTGCCGATTCACGGTCCACCCCGTGCAGCGGATGCTGGAGATA
>JBIKKL010000687.1:0-2931 GCA_044360365.1 Burkholderiales bacterium
CCCGAAATCTCTGAAGTCGAGGATGCCGTACAGATTCTGCTTGCGGCTCAGGCCAGGGACTGGGGGCCGATCCAGTACAAGGGCGAGCTGCACGATCGCGCCACCTATCGTTACTTCTGGGAACTCGTGCAGAAGGCACGCCTCACGGGCATACCCCTCCCGATCCAGTCGCAGGAGGCGCTTTTCGGCTGACAGACCGTCGTGCCCGGCACGTTTTCCTGCAGGCGATCTAGGATCTCGGCTGGCCGCACGAGAACCAGCCCCGCCGCTCGCGCCGTCGCACGCAATATCAGGGGGAGGCAGTCCGCTAGTCCGGTTTGGTTTCAAGCGAGTGTCCGGCATCCGGCGCTTTTTTGACGCAGGTCGCCGATTGCGCCGAGAATTTCCGCATCGAGGATCTGCACTCGATCACCCTGAGAGGATCCCAATGAAAACGTCGATCCGAAGTACCGTCGTCACGATGATGCTTGCGTTGGCCGCAGCGGGCACCGCCGGTGCCGCCGAGGTGCCCAAGCGCAAAGCCGGCTTGTGGCAGCAGACCATCTCCGGGCAAGGCATGCCCTCGCAGACAATGAGCACGTGCACGGACGAGAAAACAGACGATCTGCTTCAGAGCAAAGCGAGCGGCAGCTCGCAGTGCAGTCAACAATCGGTGCGCCGTCAGGGCAACTCGGTCGTCGTCGAGGCCGTCTGCAAGAACGGCACAACCACTATCCGTACGCACGGCGTGTTCAGTGGTGATTTCTCGTCGCGGTACTCCGGCGAGATGCGATCCACGTTCGATCCGCCCATGCACGGCATGAAGGAAATGAATCAGAAGATCGAAGCCCGCTGGCTCGGCGCGTGCAATCCCGGCCAGAAGCCCGGCGATGTCACGCTCGACAGCACGGGCGGCACGCCGATGAACATGAATCAGATGATGAATGCCGATCCCAAGAAGATGAAGGAAATGATGCAGCAAATGCAGCAGATGCAGGAGCAGATGCAGCAGCAGCGTGGCCACTGATGTTCGGGTGCCACGCTTGCGGCCCATGAGCACACGAATTGCCCTGCGCCGCTGATTTGAAGATTTTCGCGATTCACTCACTGGACTGAAATGGACGCGCCTTTGCCCTCGACACTCGATACATTCGCGCCCCATGCCGGCGCTGCGGCGAAGTTTCACAATCTATCGCGGCTGGAGGCCGCCGGCTGGGGGCGCATCTCGCGTTTGCCGGTCTCGATACGCGTCGTCCTCGAATCGCTGGTACGCAACTGCGACGGGAAGCGAGTCACCGAAGCACACGTGCGCAGTCTCGCCGGATGGCAACCGAACGCCGCGCGCACCATGGAGGTTCCTTTCGTCGTTGCGCGCATCCTGCTGCAGGATCTCGCAGGGCTGCCTGCGCTCAATGACTTTGCTTCGCTGCGCAGTGCCGCGAAGGCACTGAACAAGGATCCGTCGAAGATCGAACCGCTCGTGCCCGTCGATCTCGTCGCGGATCACTCGCTGCAGGTCGACCACCACAACTCGCCCGACGCCTTGCGGCTCAACATGGAGATGGAATTTCGGCGCAACGTCGAGCGCTATTCGTTTCTGAAGTGGGGCATGCAGGCATTTCGCGGCATCAAGTTCGTTCCGCCGGGCATCGGCATCGTGCACCAGGTGAATCTCGAGTACCTCAGTCGCGGTGTCTGGCAAAAGGACGGCGTCTACTATTTCGATTCCACCGTCGGTACGGATTCGCATACCACGATGGTCAACGGCATCGGCGTCGTCGCCTGGGGCGTGGGCGGCATCGAGGCCGAGGCCGGCATGCTGGGGCAGCCGATCTACTTCCTCACGCCGGATGTCGTCGGTGTGCACCTCAAGGGCAAGCTGCGCGAGGGCGTGACCGCGACGGATCTCGTGCTCACGGTGGTCGAACTGCTGCGCAAGCACAAGGTCGTCGCGAAGTTCGTCGAGTACTTCGGCGACGGTGCCGCTTCGCTGTCGGTGCCAGACCGAGCGACGGTCGGCAACATGTCTCCGGAGTATGGTGCAACGATCGGCTTTTTCCCCGTCGATGAACAGACGATCCGATACATGCGTTCGACGGGGCGCACCGACGAAGAGGCCGACGCGCTGGAAGCCTACTGGAAGGCACAGGGCATGTTCGGTATGCCTCGACTCGGCGACATCGACTACACGCAGGTGGTGGAACTCGATCTCGATACCGTGCGCCCGAGCGTCGCCGGACCGCGTCGGCCGCAAGACCGTCTGCCGCTGCCCGCCCTGAAGCAGCGATTCGTGGAGATGCTCGTCTCTCCCCTGAAGGCGGGCGGCTATGCCAAGAGCGAGTCCGAGATCGTCAAGCGTATCCCCGCAGCGAATACGACAGTCGGTCACGGCGATGTGTTCATCGCTGCGCTTACTTCATGCACCAATACCTCGAACCCTGCCGTCATGCTGGGGGCAGGCTTGCTGGCGAAGAAGGCCGTCGAGCGCGGATTGTCGGTCAATACCCGAGTGAAGGCCTCGCTCACCCCGGGCTCGCGTGTCGTCACGGAGTACTTGAAGTCGTCCGGCCTGTTGCCCTACCTGGAGCGACTCGGCTTCTACGTGGCCGGTTACGGGTGCGCCACCTGCATGGGCAGTACCGGACCGCTCGACAACGAGCTCGAACAGGCAATCACGTCGAATGATCTCATCGGAGCCGCAGTGCTTTCGGGCAATCGGAACTTCGAGGCGCGCATACACCAGTCGCTGAAAGCGAACTTCCTGATGAGTCCGCCGCTCGTGGTGGCCACCGCCCTCGCCGGCACGATCCTCATCGACTTCGATCACGATCCGATCGGCAACGGCGCCGATGGAAATCCCGTCTATCTTCGCGACATCTGGCCGAGTGACGCCGAGATCGCCGCCGTCATGCCGCATGCCTGCGATGCGCAGACCTTTCGCCGTACCTATGG
>JBIKKL010000100.1:0-10789 GCA_044360365.1 Burkholderiales bacterium
GGACTTCGCGCCCTTCAACTCCGCCTTCACCCCCGTAATTGCAAGCCCGGTGCGATGCGGCACATCGATCTGCGCGAAGGTCTTCGCAACCAGTTCAGCGGTCTTGAACTCCTTGAATCCCAACTCCGGTTGATGCCGGATGGTCTCGCCCAGGCCGATCAATGCATCCGCACGCCGCTCGATCGCCTCGCAGACCTGTCGCTTGAGATCTTCCTTGCTCGCCATGTCGTTGCTCCTGGAATATTCGAACATCAGACATCGATCAGACAGCCGGTCCCTTCACGATGGGGCGAGCTGCACCTGCCCACTGCGTCCACGAACCGTCGTAAAGTGACGCAGGGGCCATGCCCAGATGCTCGAGCGCCAGCAGAAAGGCACATGCGCTGGTGCCGGATCCGCAGGTCGCGATGATGGGTCGATCGAGCGCAACGCCGGCGCGTGAAATGCGCTCGCGCAATGCCTCGGATTGCAGCAATCGTCCATCCGGACCAACAAGCTCGACGAAAGGAAGGTTGCGCGCGCCGGCCATGTGCCCGCTGGAGAGCTCCGGACGCGGCTCCGGATCGCGACCTTCGAACCGCCCGGCCGAGCGCATGTCGACGATCTGTACGCTCGCATCACCGATCGCTGCGTCCATCTGGGTCAGGCCACACACTCGCGCCCGATCGAGCCTTGCCGAAAACTCACAGGGGGCGACGACGGAAACATCGGCGACGAACGGCCGGCCTGCCGCCTGCCACTGTTTTGCGCCCCCATCGAGGACAGCGACCCGGTCATGTCCGTACACGCGAAACATCCACCACACGCGTGCAGCACTGAGGTTCACGCCCGAGCCGTCGTAGACCACGATGTCCGCATCGTTCCCGATACCCAGATTCCCGACGTAGCTGCCGAACGCTGCCTCGCTCGCCAGCATGTGCGGCAACGAGGTATCCCGATCGCTCGCCGCATCGAGGTCGAAGAAGCGGGCTCCGGGTATGTGGCCGGCAGCGTACTCGGCCTGCGGGTCTCGCGCCATGGCAGGCAGGTACCACGAAGCATCGAGCACGATCAGCCCCGGGGTTCCCAGACGCTCGGCGAGCCACTGGTCGGAAACGACGGCAGGCAGCGGAACAGGCGACATAGCTTACTCGATCCATGACGAATGAAGACGGGTGCGTCCCGTCGATTCTACCCCGCTGCCCGCGCGCGTTCTTCCATGCATCGGGCTGTGCCATACTGCCGGTATCGTTGTATCCAACTTGACCGACGTGCGCCCGGCGTCAGATGCATGCCCGTCGGCGCACCGAACAACATCGTCCATCCAACGAGGAGACCGCTATGCCCGCATCCCTATCCCTGCCCAACCCGATCAAGGAATGCTTCAAGGCCGGCCAGCCTGCGCTGGGCATGCTCGCGCGCCTGGGCCGCTCCGGCGATATCGCCCGCATCGCCAAGACCACGGGCCACGACTTCATCATGGTCGACATGCAGCATGCGCTCTACAACCTGGAAACCGTCGGGGCCATCGCGCAGTCGGCCCTCGCCTGCGGCATCGCGCCGATTGCCCGCGTGCGCAGCTGCGACGATCAGGACACCGCGGTATTGCTCGACAACGGCATCATGGGCATCGTGTTCCCGGACGTGAACACCGCCGACGAAGCGAAGCGCGCTGTCGATCGTGCAAAGTATCCGCCGATCGGACGACGCTCGGTCGCGGGCGCCTTTTCGATATTCGATTTCCGTGCCCTGCCCGCCCCCGAAACAGTCAAGGCGCTCGACGACAACACGCTGGTCGTCTGCATGATCGAAACCCCCGAAGGGCTTGCCAACGTGGATGCGATTGCCGCCGTACCCGGCGTCGATGTCATCCATGTGGGGTCGAGCGATCTGCTCACCGCCATGGGCACCCCCGGCGCCTACGGCACGCCCGAGCATCTGGCTGCACTCGACAAGGTCATGGCCGCAGCCAAGAAGCACGGCAAGATCGCCGGCGTCGGCGGCGATCGAAACATCCCTCGCCAGGTGGATTTCATCCGCAAGGGTGCGCGCTTCCTCACGACCAACAGCGACATCGCCATGCTGCTCGCCGAAGGCAAACGCGTGACGGGCGAACTGCAGAAGGCACTGCAAGGCTGACTGCATTCCGCGCCGCAGGCATACCGGCGAGCGCTCCGCCGCTGGACGATGGACGCTCGCGTGAGCACCGGAAATCATCGCCTGCTCCGCGCGCAGCGTGGACACGGGACCAAGGAGCGGCGCGATCCTTCCGGAACACGCGTCTCGGCGCCGAATTGATGCTGGTCAGAAGCAGCCGCCTCGACTCGCCGAGCAGTTCGCGAAGCGCGCGAACTCGCGCTTCGCGAGCGTCCGCCTTGTGCAGGGCGATGATGGCCGGGGGCTCCCTGGTGCCGGGGGGGGGAATCGAACCCCCACGATGTTGCCATCGCCAGATTTTGAGTCTGGTGCGTCTACCAATTCCGCCACCCCGGCCGGGCGAGGCTGGATTATGCGTTATCGCCGGACCGTGGGGCAACAACGAGTCCCTAGTGGCGAATTCGCTCAGCGCCAGAAGTGCGCCGTAAAACCGGCCCTGCTTCCGGCAAGGCCGGCACCCCGGGCATGTCCAAATATTGCATGACGGGATACACGCACATCCCCTCCGCTTCTGCCGCGTTCACGAAGCCCATGGCATACGCGCACCCATACGACAGCCGGATTTCGACGTCGAACAATTGTGCAACGAACGCGAAGATCGCAAGGTGGATATCGACGTCGGACCATTGCCGGCTTGCCGCGGCGATGTCATCCTGCTCAAGCAGGTCCTGTTGAATTTGCTCGGCAACGCCCTCAAGTACACACGAAGGCAGCCGCATGCGCGGATATCCATCACCGCAACCCAGCGGGAGGCGGAGTACGAGTTCCGAATCGCCGACAACGGTGCCGGATTCGACATGCGCTATGGCGACAAGCTTTTCGAGGTGTTCCAGCGGCTGCATCCGGCCAGCGAATTCAGCGGAACCGGCGTCGGGCTCGCCACTGTGAGGCGCGCCATCGAACGACACGGCGGTCGCTGCCGCGCTGAATCCGAACTCGGTCACGGGACCGTTTTTTACTTCGCCTTACCGTTGGATCCACATGCATGAACGATAGACCGGTCGCCGGTCCGACCGATGCCGCACGCCATCCCGTGCCGATTGGTGTCTTGATCCTGGAAGACAACCCCTCCGACGCGGAATTGATGACGTACGCACTCAAGCAGTCCGGATACGAACCGAACGTGCAGCGCGTAGACAACGAGCGTGAGTTCCTTGCGCGCCTGGATCCAAACCTCGACCTCATCATTTCCGACTACTCCCTGCCGCAATACTCCGGCCTGCACGCGCTGCGTTCGGTGCGAGGACGAGGGCTCGATATCCCGTTCATTCTCGTCTCGGGCAGTATCGGCGAAGAGATCGCCGTCGCCGCCATGCACGGGGGCGCCGACGATTATCTGCTCAAGGACCGCATGGCCCGCCTCGGCGCCGCAGTCCAGCAGGCCATCGGTCGGCGCCAACTCAGACGCGAAGCCGGCCGCGCCGAAATTGCCCGCCGGGAGTCGGACGAGCGCTTCCGGCAGATCGCCGACAACATCCGCGACGTGTTCTGGCTCGCCGATGTGAAAACGGGGCGCAGCCTCTACGTGAGCCCCGCCTACGAACTCATTTGGGAGCGTCCTCGCGGCAATCTGCAAGAGTTGCCCCACGGCTGGCTCGACACCTTGCATCCCGACGATCGGGCGATCCTGGCCGAAGCGGCCTTCGGGAATCGGGCGGGTTCCGGATTCGACGTGCAGTACCGCATCGCGCGGCCCGATGGCAGCCTGCGGTGGATCCACGACCGCGCTTTCGCCGTTCACGATGCCAACGGGGCCGTTTACCGAGTGGCCGGCATCGCCGAAGACATCACCGATCAGAAGACTGCGGAGCTGCGCATACGCGGCTTGAATCGCGTCCACGCAATGCTCAGCGCCGTCAATTCGCTCATCGTTCGGGAGCAGGATCGGCGGGCACTGTTCGACGGCGCATGCCGAATCGCGGTCGCGCTCGGGGAATTCGGGCTCGCCTGGATCGGCGTGTTCGATGCAGAACGCATGATCGTCACGCCTCTTGCTGTGTCCGGCGCCGAAGACAGCCGCTTCGTCATGGAGCAGCCCGCGTACGTGGGCCAGGATGGCAGCAATGCCGACGGCGCCATCGCCCGCGCAGTCCGCGAGCGGCGCACGATCGTCGAAGGCGATATCGCTGCCGACCCGGAACGCGGCGGCGAGCGGCGCAAGGAAGCGGTACGGCGCGGCTATCGCTCCGTGATCGCCCTGCCCCTGCTGGTCGAAGGCGTGGTTTTCGGCACATTCGCCATCTTCGCGAAGTCGGCGTACTTCTTCGACAGCGAAGAAGTGCACCTGCTGACGGAACTGGCCGGAAACATCGCCTTCGCGCTCGACCACATGACGCGCCAGAAGAACATCGAGAAACTCTCGCGAGTGCGGGCCGTGTCGAGCCGCATCAACGCGGCGATCGTGCGCATACGCGAACGCGAGGCCTTGCTCCAGGAAACCTGCCGGATCGCGGCAGAGCACGGCCGTTTCCCCTTCGTATGGATAGGCGAAGTCGATCGGGAAGCGCGGCGCCTGCGTCCCATCGCAGCGGCCGGCTTCAGCACCGAGACGGTCGATTCGATCGACTGGAACACGGCCGTCCAGGCACAGGGTTCTCTGCACGAGGCGATTCATTCCGGGCGCGTGGTCGTACGGAACGACTTGAGTACGAGCCGTCCCACCGCTCGACTGCGCGAAGAAGCACTCGCCGGCGGCTGCCATTCCATGGTCACGCTACCCCTCCAGGTCGATGGCCAGGTCGTCGGTCTCATCCTGCTGGGCGCGACTGAGCGCGACTTCTTCGACCAGGACGAGCTGCTGCTTCTCGACGAAGTATCGGCCGACGTCTCTTTCGCTCTGCAGACCATCGTGGAACACGAGCGGGTCGAGTACCTCTCGTACTACGATCCCCTGACGGGCCTGCCCAATCGGGCGCTGCTCATCGACCGGGTCGGGCAGACCATGCGCGCCCGCAAGGACGAGGATGCCCCCCTCGCTCTCGTTCTGCTCAACATCGAGCGGTTCCGCAACATCAACGAGACGTTCAGCCGCCACGGGGGCGATCAGCTGCTGCGCCGGATCGCGCAGCGACTCGAGATCGCACTCGGGGGCAAGGATCATCTTGCCCGGATCGGCGCCGATGCGTTCGGCGTCATGATTCCCGGCGTAGGCGACGTGGCACGGCTGGCGCAGACCGTCGAAGAGCAGATTCTCGGATGTTTCCGCGAGCCGTTCGTTCTCGATGCCGACGAAGTGCGGGTCGCGGCGCAAGCGGGTATTGCAAGCTTCCCTGCCGATGCCGACAGCAGCGAATCCCTGTTCGGCAATGCCGAGGCCGCCCTCAAGCGTGCGCGCGACCACGGCGATCGCTACCTGTTTTATACCGTCGAGATGAATGCGAAGGCGGCCCACGTCCTGACGCTCGAGACGCAGTTGCGCAAAGCAGTGGAAGAAGAGCAGTTCGTACTGCACTACCAACCGAAGATCGATCTCGCCACCGGCAGCATCAGCGGCCTGGAAGCGCTGCTGCGCTGGCAGCACCCGCAATCGGGCCTCGTACCCCCCGCCCAGTTCATTCCCCTGCTGGAAGAGACGGGGCTCATTCTGGAGGCTGGCCGCTGGGCCCTGCAGCGCGCGATGGCCGATCATCGCCGATGGTCGAATCAGGGGCTCGATCCGCCGCGTGTTGCCGTCAACGTATCCGCCATCCAGCTGCGTCGCCAGGACTTCGTACAAACCGTATTTGCTGCAGTGCAAAAGGACCACGGACGTCCGGACTGCCTCGAAGTGGAAATCACCGAATCACTGCTCATGCAGGATATCCAGTCCAGCATACGCAAGCTCTCCCTCCTGCGCGACCTCGATATCCACATCGCGATGGACGACTTCGGCACGGGCTATTCTTCCCTGAGCTACCTTGCCCGCCTGCCCATCAGTTCGGTCAAGATCGACCGATCGTTCGTCAGCGCGATGCATACCAGTCCGCAGGACATGTCGATCGTCGCGACGATCGTCGCCCTCACGCGCTCGCTGAGCATCAAGGTCGTGGCCGAGGGTGTCGAGACACCCGAGCAGCATGCCGCCTTGAAAGACATGGGGTGCAACGAAGCGCAAGGCTACCTCTTCAGCCGCCCCGTGCCTGCCAACGAAATCGCCGTACTCTTGCGTAATGACGCAGTCGATTGCACCTTGCGCAACGTCGGAGCCGGCTCGCGGTAGTGTGAGAATCGCAGACGTGGTGCGATAATCGCCGCGCGGATCAGTCGACAAAGGTCCCCGGGCAGCCAGCCCGGAGCAGCGACTTTTTACAGCCGACCGGCGCGACGCGTGCAGGCCAAAGGCCGCGCGACCACTATTCCTCCACGGAGACATCGGACCATGAGCAAACCCCTCGACCTGCTGAAAATCGCGCAGGAAGAAAACAGCGGCGACCTCTTCAAGTATCTCGACAGCATCTTCGCGCGCTCGAAGACGCAGCCGCGCGGCATCAGCGACGCGGTCATCTGGGAAGGCGGCAACTTCGCCGGCGGCGTGCAGCCGGTCGCCCACGCGCTGACGGACACCTTCGCCCTCAACGGCACCATCATGGCCCTCGACGTGCTCGGCCTGCCCTTCCTGGGCATCCCCATGATGGCCCAGTACCGCCACGACACGAAGCTGAAGCCCCTCGAGTGGTTCGGCAAGATGGACTACACCTGCCTCAAGTGGTCCACCGCCGGCGACTTCATGGTCAACGACAACGGCAAGAAGGTCGTCGTCGCAGGCAAGTCGGCGAATGCGCCGCTGCGTACCGCAGCCGGCGTCTACTGCAACGTGCGTCCCTACGGTTCGGTCACCAGCATCCGCTTCATGCCCGGCCTGCCCTACTCGCAGGACAACAAGAAGTTCGTCGTCGACAAGGCCACGGGCAACATCCACTCCGAGATGAACACCCCCGGGATCCGCATGGCCTACGCCGCGCGCCTGTTCCTGAAGATGGTCCACGAAACCGGCCAGATCGGCCGCGTCGCCACCAAGCCCACGCAGGCGAAGGAAGACGCCGTCAACGCCGGCATCATGCGCTGGCTGCTGCAGGGCACGAAGTTCCAGCTGAAGCGCCAGTACGCGGTCGATGCCTACGAAGAGCACAAGGAAAACGTCGATGCGATCGCGGCCCTCCTGCCGAAGGATTTCAAGGCCGGCATGGAGAACTGGGGCGGCGAGATCTACGAACACATCTCCGACACCAACTTCGGCCTCCTGCTGCACGACCTGATGGAACAGCGCGGCTGCATCGTCTACGCAACCGACCTGGACGGCGACCGCCTGACCGACCTGATGGCCGACGCCCCGGACGTCATGCGCAAATGGGGCCAGATCGTCCTCAAGCATTGCGGCGTCAACAAGGACATGCGCGAAGTCTGGAAGGAAATGGGCTTCACGATGACCAACGGCAAGGACATGACGAGCGTCATGTACCGCATGGAAGGCGCGCCGATCTACGAACAGACCCTCGGCTCGGCCGATGCCATGCTGCTGCGCTTGCTGGCCGGTGACGAAACCGTAGGCGGCACCAAGGATCCCTACGATCCGCGCATCCACTTCGTGCTGATCAACGAAGCCTACAAGGCCGCCAATCCGGGCAACAAGGAACTTGCCAAGTGGCTCGACGACCAGCTGGCCGTCTTCGACGGCATCTACAGTTCGGGCAAGCGTCCTCGCTACATCGACGGCTATCTGAAGCTGAAGGAAACGATCAAGCCGTGGGGCTCGAAGTAACTCCGTTACTTCGAACCGGGAAAGGGGAAAACGGAAGAGGCAAAGGCGGCGGCTTCGCCGCCTGACACCTTGCCCGCCCCGCTCCCGCGCGCTACTCACCGAAAGAGTTTTCGACGTAGCGCCTGATTGCTGCACCGAATAGCGGCATCGCCGCGAACCCACTCCTCTCTCCCCAGCACCGGTGAGAGAGGGGCCGGGGGAGAGAGGGGCTTCTCCTTTCCCTTTTCCCCTTCCCGCCGACTCACCCTTCACCGTTCACGGTCCCCGTCAACGCCCCATGCCCACCCACGACCACGTCATCACCCAGGAATTCACCCGGCAGGCGGACGCGATGTCCACCGCGGCACACTTCAACGACGAAACGATCCTCGATCGGATCTGCGAAGCCGCTGGCATGACGAAGGGATCGCGTGCGCTCGATGTAGCCTGCGGCCCCGGCATCGTCGTCGAGGCATTGGCCAGGCGCGGCGGCGACGTCGTCGGTTGCGACATGACCCCTGCGATGCTGGAGAAGGCTGCGGCACGCGCGCGCAAAGCCGGACTGAACAACGCAGCCTTCGTTCCGGGACACGCCGAGGCACTCCCCTTCGAGAACGAGCACTTCGACGTGGTGGTCTCCCGCTCGGCCGTGCACCACTTCAGCAATCCGGCGGCGGCGATTCGCGAAATGGCACGGGTGCTCAAGCCCGGTGGTCGATGCATCACGGTCGATGTCACGTCGGCCGAAGCTCGGGACGACGGTGACCTGCACAATGCACTGGAGATCATCCGGGATCCCTCACACGTGCGCATGCTGCCGCGGACGGAACTGCATCGGCAACTCGACGAAGCCGGACTGCAGGTCGATCAGTGCGTCACCTGGGTGAACCACCGCGAGTTCACCGAATGGATGAAGATCGTCTCCGCGCCCGAACGCATCGGGCCGCTGAAAGTCGTCATGGCGGCCCTCGCGCGTGCCGGCATACACGCAGGCGTGGCGCTGCGGCTCGACGGCGAACGGATCCTGTTCGAGCATACGGCTGGGCTGACTGCCGCAACCAAACGCTGAACGTGATTGGCCGAACGCTTCATGTCGAACATCTCTCCCCGGCGACTCGTCGCCATGATGTGCGCATCGCAGGTCATGGTTCAGATCGGCGCCTATGCATGGCCTGCCCTGCTGCCGACGTTCATGCCCTTGTGGGGGCTCGACAACAGCGAGGCCGGATGGATCACCGGCATCTTCTACGGTGCCTACACCCTCGCCGTGCCGTTCCTCGTCACCGCGACCGACCGCATCGATCCCAAGAAGATCTACCTCTTCGGCGTCGCCACCACGGCACTCGGCCACTTCGCATTCGTCTATCTCGTCGACGGTTTCTGGAGCGCGTTTTTCGCACGTGCAATTGCCGGCGTGGGTTGGGCCGGCAGCTACATGACCGGCCTCAAGCTGCTCGCGGATCGCGTTGAAGGCAAGCTGATGGCGCGTGCCGTTTCCGGTCATGCCGCCGGGGTCGGAGTCGCCGGTGCCGTCTCCTTTCTCTTCGCCGAGCGCATCACGGCGCTCTGGGACTGGCAGACTGCCTTCGCCGTTGCCGGCATGTGTGCCGTGACTGCGTTCGTCATGATCGGCCTCCTCGCTCCGTGGCAGGCGAAGAAGAAGGCACCGGCCAAGGCGGCGCCGATGCTCGACTTCGGGCCCGTCTTCCGCAATCGGCCCGCCATGGCGTATGCCGCCGCCTACTGCGTACATACCTGGGAGATGAATGCGCTTCGCGGCTGGGCTGTGGCATTCCTTGCCTACGTTGCTGCCCAGTCAAGTACGAGCGAAGCGTGGATCTCTCCGGCTGCGATCACGACTGTGATGGCGCTCATCGGCACGGCAGCGAGCGTATTGGGCAACGAAGTCTCGATTGCCTGGGGACGGGTGCGGCTCGTCCGCACGACCATGCTTCTGTCGATACTCTGCGGGGCCGTCATCGGCTTTGCAGGCGCGATGAACTACTGGGTGGCATCCGTGCTGGTGATCATCTACGGCATCCTCATCTGGCTCGACTCCTCCTCGCTCACCGCCGGCACCACCACGATGGCAGAGCCCTCTCGCCGCGGTGCCACGCTCGCGATTCACTCGATGCTGGGCTACGCCGGCGGCTTCGTCGGCCCGCTCGCGCTCGGATGGACGCTCGACGCCATGGGCGGCATGTCGCAACTGGCATGGGGCGTCGGCTTCGGCATGACGGCGCTGGTGGTGCTCGCCGGACGCATTGCGTTCGATCGGCTGTCACGAAGCGCGACGCCGTAACGCTGCACACATACGAAGCCTGCGCAAAGCGCTCCCCGTGCCGGGCTGACCGTCACGCGCTGCATGATGCCGGGTTCGACGCTCAAACGCGCCTGACGAGCTTCGTGACCGGCCGGCTGTTGCCGTAACCCGGCACGTAGACCGAATGCGTGCCCGGGCCGCCTGCGACGATGATGCCCAGGAGATCCGGGCTGGCGGTAATTGGCAGCATCGTATCGCGCGTGATCACGCCCAGTTCGGCAAGACGCGCGTGCTCGGGCCGAGTGAGATCCTTCGCCGACAGGCGCGCCGCGCTCATCTTCGATGCCTCCCACAATCGTCGCTTCACTTCGGCCTTGTTCAAGCGTGCGCGATGCAGCACCTGCGCGTGCTCGGGGGCGAGAATCACGAACGGCGCCCCGGCGTACCAGTAGTCGTTGCTGGTCGGGTGTGCAAGCGTGTCGGCGAACGCCGTGAGTATGTCTTCTGCATCCTTGGAGTGACTGTTCATGTTGAGCGTGCCGGATACGGCGACCACGGTCACGGCGCTATCGCCGATCGTGCACCCGCGTTCCGCATGCAGCGGCTCCCACGGATTCTCGGCTTCGTTCTCCGCGCAACAGAAACCGTACTTCCCGGGTTGCCCCTGAGTCGCG
>JBIKKL010000101.1:0-10788 GCA_044360365.1 Burkholderiales bacterium
CTCTCGGGCGACATCACGAACCTGAATACGCAGAAGACGACGCTGCTCAGCCAGCAGACGTCCCTGCAGCAGGAGAGGACCTCACGGCTGAACTTGCAACAGCAGCAGCTCGGCCTGACCGGCGACATCACGAATCTGCAGCAACAGCAGAGCTCGTTGCTCAACACGCAGAACACGTTGCAGCAGCAGTTGAACACGCAGGGGCTCGGAACGCTGACACTGAGCCAGATGCAGCAGCAGCGCACGAATCTCAACACCGACATCCTGGCGCTCAACGGGCTGCTCGAATCCGCCAAACAGCAATTGCTCGGTGAGCGCACGCGGCTCGATGGCAACCTCAAGCAGTTGGACGACAACTTGTCGACGCTCACGAAGAGCTTCGATCTCGCAGTGTCACAGCAACCCGTGGTGTTGGCGCAGATCGGGGATCTGGAGAAGGTGCTGCCCACGCTTCAATCCAAGGCCGGCGTGCTGCAGGATGCAGCGATCGAGCTGGAGAAGAATCCGGGTGCCGACACGACTTTCCGCAGCTCCATGCTCGACGATCTTCTGGAAAGGGGAGCGATCGACGAATTCGAGTACGGTCAACTGGGCTCGATGCTCGATACGCGCATCTCGCTCGAGTCGGACATCCTCGAACTGCAGACGGAGCGGGTGTCGGTCCAGGACCTCACGTTCCAGCGCGACAGCCTTCTGCCGACGATCACGACGCTGACGAACCAGCGCAACACGCTGCAGTTCGATCTCGATGCCGCCAATGTGAAGATCGGGTCGCTCACGAACGTCCGCGATGGTCTGCTCCTCGATGCGGACAGGCTGCAGTTCGACATCGTAGATCTGAATTCCAATATCGGGTCGATCCGCGGCGTGCTCGACGGGCTCGTCATCCAGGAAGGCGGTCTCAAGGTACAGCTGGCAGACATCGTCACGCAAAAGAACTTCGACCGTACCTCGCTCGTCCAGGACGTATCGCGCATTCAGAATGTTCAGGCGGGTCTGCTCGGCCTGTCCCAGAGTCTGGTGGGCGACCAGTATCAGGCGAATCAGCTCGCCGTGGTCCGCGATCTGCGCAACGCGCTCGATGCCAACGTATCGTCCCTTGCGGGCCTGCAGAGCCAGCTCGACGCCGTGCGGGCGCAGCAGGTACTGATGGAGTCGCGCCTGCAGTCCGGTGCGGACGGACTCCAGTTCGTCTCGATCCAGGCGGGGGGCTCTACCCGGATTCCGGAGCAGCGCACCGCGCTCGCCGAAGGCGTGTTCGAACCGTCCGCGGTTGCGAATGTCGGGCAGGGGGGCGATGTCGTCCTGCAGGATCCCGCCACCGGCTTCTACGTGTACGAGACCGAGGAGGACGTGCCGCAGACGATCTATCGCGACACCAACCGCACCGAGCAGAACGTCACCGACGATGTGTTCTATCGCTGGTTCGGGGAGGTTGCGGCGGACAAATACGCCTTCGATGCGTCGTTCACCGTCCAGGTGTTGCAGGGCACGACCATCCAGAACCGGACGGAGACCCGGCTCGATACCGGCGCGCAGGTGGCCGTGAAGGTCGAGAGCAACCTTTATCTGGTGCACGACTACTCGTCGACCATGCTCAAGTCGGACGCCTCGACGACGTCGTTCGCGGGCATGATGATGCGCAACGATGCGGGCGTCGTCATGACGCTCGAGGATCTCGTCGAGGCATTGGCTGTCGAGTTGCGCGGCGATGCCCCTGCACCGTCCGCTTCGGTATCGACACAGGATGGCATCGATTCATTCGTGCCCTTCAACGGCGCCATCGCCCGGGTCATCGTGGTCTACCCCGGCCAGGATCCGGCCGAGGTCGTCGGCCAACTCGCGAAGGGTGACGTCGTCGTGACCGTCACGGACGTTCGGCCCATGCTGAACGCTCTTCCCAAAGGCGAAGTGCAGTTCCTCGACTTCGGCGCCGTATCCGGCAGCACGGTGGAAGCCGTGCCGAACCTCCTGAGCGAACTCTATCTCGGTGGAGATCACCTGACGGGCAATCGGTTGCTGCCCGTGCTGCAATCGCCGGCGCAGGGGAACATCGCCTTCGGCGAGGGCGTCTCGTTCGCCGCGCGTGATCGCATCGAGCTGATCGCCCAGGGCGAGATCCGCCACCTGGATGCTACGAAGGTCCTGACGGCCTCCGAGATCGTGATCAGCACCGGGGACGCGCTCGATCTGGGCAGCCTCGTCTTCGCCGGCAACGATCTCGCCCTCACGGGCAATGGCATCAAGTTCAGCGGTGAACGCGTCCGTGCCGACAACATCCGGCTCAATGCGCTCGGCGGTGGCATCGATGGCGGGGACACGCTGATTCGTGCAGACAGCCTGCAGGTGTTCGCCGGTGGAGAAGTCTCGCTGGCGACGGACATCGCTGCGCTGATCGTCGACGCCGGAACTGGCGGCAACGTCTTCATCGACGATGTCGGCGGGCGCGGCAAGCAGATCGATCTGATCGACGTATTCGCGCCGAATGCATCGTTCCGCATGGACGCCAACGGATCGGTGCTTGCCTCCCGCGTGAATGCGGCGACCACGGACATTGCTGCGGAGGGCAACGTCCGCGTGGGGGCGATCGAGACGGATGTGTTCATCGTGGATGCAGGCCTCGGCTTGAACGAGGTTCCGGGCGGAGGGAGCAAGGTCAACGCGAAGTCCGCGCAACTGACCTCCGGACTTGCGCTGAACGTGACCATCGCCAACTGGAACGTGGAGAACCTGGAGATCGGCGATGCCCTCAGCATCGTGATCGACGAGAACTTCGTTCTTCCGGGCGACGGATCGCTGATACTCACGGCACCACGGAACATCATCGTCGACACGGCACTGAACCTCAGCGGTACCGTGGAGCTGGTGGCCGAGAACATCATCTTCACGAACCGCGGGTCCATACGCAGCACGTCGCCGGATACCGTGAGCCTCAAGGCCAGCAATGCCATCGACTTCGGCAATGCCGGCAACCTCGGTGCGGTAATCGACAGTCCGACCATCGTCATCGAAGCCGACACCGTGCTCGATGCCGACCGCGCGTTCATGAAGGGCGATACGCTGCGGCTCATGTCCAATTCGGGCGTGGTGCTCGATACGGATGTAAAGTCGATCGACGCCACGATCACCGGCGTCGGCAACCTCGTCGTGAATGCGCGCGGCAGCGTCGAGTTGAACGACGTGAAGGTGCAGGACGGTAGCCTCGAAGTCCAGGCAGTCGGGACGATCGTTGCCGACGAAGTGCGGCTGCTCACCGACCGGTTCTCCAACAAGCTCAGGCTCGACACCAGCGGTCAGCTACTGGTGGACGAAGTCGAGGTGGGGCAGTCGGTGGAGCTGACGCTCAATGCGCTGGGCGGGATCGGCAGCCTCGGCACGCTGGTGGTCGTGCCGGTGCAGGTCACGCAGCCAGCCCTCGAAGACAACGCAGTCACCATACGCGTGGACATTGCCGACCCTGATGGCTCCCTGCGCGGCGAATTCGAAGTCGAGATGCTCGTCGACTTCGGCGACGGCAGTACCGAAACCGTCTTCGTCCCGCTCGATCGGGCGACCCCGGTGAATTACGACGGCGTTGCCGCGATACTGGGGGGCGAGGGGTACGAGTCCGGATCCGGCTTCGGTGGAACCGCCATCCTCGCTGGCGACATCAACGGCGACGGGTTCGACGACCTGCTCGTGAGTGTCGTGGGGACAGCCGGCGAGAGCCAGCCGCTGGGATCCGTCGAGATCTATCTTGGATCGAGTACCGGACTGCCGCAACATGCCAGCATGGGTGTCAGCGGCTCGCAGTTCGGGGGGGACTTCGGTTCCCAGGTCGCAGCCGTCGGAGATATCGACAACGACGGTTTCGACGACTTCATCGTGACCGCGCCGGCGGAGACCTACACCGTGTCGACGAACACGATCACCGAGAGCGGTCTGGTGGAGATCGTGGAAACCGAAGCGAGCGGCAAGGTCTACGTTTACTTCGGCTCGGCCAACGGTGTGGCGGGCAATCGCACGCAGACGCTGCTCGGGTTCGGTCCCAACGTCAGCTTGTACAGCGTCGTCATTCGGGGCGCGGGCGACATCAACGGCGACGGCTTCGGCGACGTGGTGGTCGGCGATCCGGAAGCGTCGAACGGGACGACGCCGGGAGCCGGACGCGTCGAACTGTTCCTCGGTTCGGCGGCGGGACTCGAAGCGGAAGCGGCCTGGAGCTATGCCGGGGACGTGATGTTCGGCCAGTTGGGTGCCTCGGTGGATGGCGCAGGCGACCTCAATGGCGACGGCTATGGGGATCTGATCATCGGTGCCCCGGGTGAAAATCCCACGCACGGCGGACTCGTTCACGTCTTCCTGGGGGATGCGGACGGACCGTCGCAGGAGCCGCTCGAAGTCGGTACCTATGGCTTCGATATCGGCGACGATTTCGGTGCGTCCGTGGTCGGCATCGGCGACATCGACGGCGATGGCTACGACGACTTCGCCGTCGGATTCACGCAGTACGAAGGCTTCCTCGGTGGGGGCGGTGCGTTGGCCTTGTATCGCGGTTCGATCGATGGGCCGGTCCACTCGGCGGAATTGATCGAGGGGTCGAGCAGCGAGTTCGGGTTCGGTTCCAGCGTCGCGGCTGCCGGGGACGTCAACCAGGACGGCTTCGACGACATCGTCGTGCGCTCGCGCAACAGCGACGATCACGTGAGCAAGGTGCTGCTGTACCTCGGTTCGGCCCAGGGGTTCGAACAGGTGCCGGTCCAGCTCGCTTCCGACGATGAACTCGTTCGGGCGTCGTTGACGCAGCATGGCACGATGCTGGACGGGGGCGGTGACTTCAACGGCGACGGATTCGACGATATCGTCGTCGGCGCCGGCCCGCTCGGGGCGGGGGGCGAGGGCCAGGTCATCGTCTACGCAGGCAGCACCTTCGATCTCGGTTTGCCCTGGATCGGCTCGGCGACGGTGAGCCATGTCTACGCGAACGAGGGCAGCTACAACGTGACGGCGACGGTGCTTGCCGGTCCGGATGGCGAGAGCACAGGCTTCGTCGACATCGGTGTCGAGCGCACGCTGTTCGTCACCGGCGACACCTCGGTCGTCGAGGGCAGTCTGCTCGAGATCGAGCACATCGCGAGCTTCACGCGGCAGGTGACCGGGCAGGAGACCTACACCTACTCGATCGACTGGGGCGACGGCAACGAGCCCGATGGCGGCGAAGGCGTGCTGATGAGCGAAGTCGAAGGCGAAGTGATGATGGTGACGGCCTTCATCGGCGGTTCGCATCGCTACGCGGACGACGGCAGCTACACGGTGACGGTCAGTGTGACCGATCAGAACGGGGCGCGGGAAAGTGCGTCCTTCCTCGTGACGGTCGTCAATGCAGCGCCGAAGATCATCGACATCCTGTTCGACGCAGAAGTGATCGCCGAAGGCGGTACGGTGGTGCTGAGCGGCACGTTCACCGATCCTGCACTGGGCGTGGCGACCGAAAGCTTCTCGGGGTCGGTACTCTGGAGCGACGGCGTCGCGTCGGAATTGATCGTCGGAAACGACGGCACGTTCAGCGCGTCGCGGACGTTCATCGGTGTCGAGCTCGGTGATGACGAAGTGCCTGCCGTGTTTACCGCCACCGTGACGATCACGGACGACGACGAGGGTAGCGATACCCAGGTCTCGGGTCAGGTCGATGTCGTCAACGCACCGCCGGTCATCCAGAGCATCGAGCTTTTGAGCGAAAGCATCCTCGAAGGCGAGAGCGTGCAGGTGAAGGGCACCTTCTCCGATGCCGGGCTCGGCACCAGAGAAGCGAGCTACTCAGTGTTCGCGACCTGGAGCGACGGCCTGAACAGCGAGGCGACGATCGATGCCGACGGCAGCTTCTCGTTCTTCCGCGCCTTTGCGGACGATCATCCTTCGAGCGGGACGGCGAGCGACAAGTTCTTCGTCACGGTCACGGTGATCGATCGACACGGCGCAGAGGGTAGTGCGAGATCGGCGTCGCTGACGGTGAACAACGTGGTGCCCACGCTGGTGCTCGATCCGATCGCGAGCGTCGGCGAGAACGGCCTCGCTACGTTGACCGGAACGATTTCCGATCCTGGCGTCCGGGATAGCTTCGTCCTCTCTGTAGACTGGGGCGACGGCGCAATCGGCGTCGAGCAGCTGCTCATCGAGCCGAGCGGTACCGGTACGACGTCATTCAGTCTCACCCATCGTTACCGCGACGATGCGCCGAGCGAAGGATATCGGGTACAGGTCGGCGTCTCGGACGACGACACCGGCAGTAACTCGGCGATTGCCTCGGCGATCGTCACCAACCTGCCGCCGGTCATCGAGTTCTTTTCGGGGGCCTCGGGGGTGGTCGAAGGTGGAACGGCGACGCTCAGCGCATTGTTCGGCGATCCCGGGACATTCGACACGCATACGGTCACGGTCGACTGGGCGGACGGCAGCAGCGATTCCTTCGTGCTCGAATCGGGTGTGCGCGAGTTCAGTGTCCAGCACCGCTATCGCGACGGCGGGTCGTCGCCGACGCTGCGTGCCGTGAAGCTGCTGATCGTCGACGACGACGGCGGCGAGGCGCAGGCGCAGGCGTTCGTGTCGGTGATCAACGCGGCGCCGGCGCTTTCGATCGTCGGCGACAGCGAAGTGGCCGCAGGACGTCGCATCGACGTGCAGTTCTCCGCGGAAGACGCGGGTACGGACACCGTGACCCGATGGCGTATCGACTGGGGCGATGGCAGCGCGGAGGAAACGCTTCTCGGCGCCGCTCCCGTGGGCAAGCATGTCTACGAGAAGCCCGGGCAGTACGAACTGCGCGCTTTCGCAATCGACGAGGACGGCGTCTTTGCCTCGGAGCCGTTCGCGATCTTCGTGCAGCCGCGTCTCGGGATTGCCGATTTCATGCGCGGCCCGGGGCAGACCGTCAACCTGCCCGCGAACGGGCAGGGGCTGCCCGTGACACTGATCAGCAACGGCGATGTGCGTTCGGTCGAGTTCAGCGTTCGATACGATCCCACGCTGATATCGATGACCCACGCAGATCCGTTGTTCGATCTGTCGGCCGGAGCGACCTTCGATGTGGAACGCGTCGCGCCGGGCGAACTGCGCATCGCCTACTCGTCTCCGGTAGCGATGCCGGTCGGCAACATTGCCCTGGCGCACTTGATGGCGATCGTGCCGGATGACGCAGAGTATGGCGCAAGAAGCAGCATCGAGTTGACCGACGTTCGCATCAACGGCGCGGAAATCGCTGGCGGCGGCGACGACAACACGTTCGTCGTTGGTTACTTCGGCGATGCCAACGCCGATCGAGCCTACAGCATTGCCGACGTGACTATGCTTCAGCGCGTGATCGTGGGCCTTGATATGGGATTCGACGAATGGGCCGGTATCGATCCGCTGCTGGTGGCGGACATCAACGGCAGCGGACGGCTGACATCTCTCGATGCGGCCCGGCTGCTGCAGGAAGCGAATTTCGCCGCTGGACGTTCCAACAGCGATCGACCGGAGATTCCTCCGATTCCGAATCTCGAGCGGCTGCGCGTCACCAGTTTCATGCCGACGGTTTCCGGGTTCCACGTCGGGTTCAGCGGCACGCTGAACGTGGATGAGCTCAACCTCTACGGCATCCAGGACGGTGTCGCGGGCAGTGCGGATGTCGTTCTGACCGGCGCCAAGACCGGGTCCGTCGTCGGATCCCTCGTGCTCGATGCCGATGCCGCGGGCTTTTCCTTCGTCAAGACAGGCGGCGCGTTGAGTCCGGACACCTACAGCCTCGTCATCGACAGCGGTGCGGCAGCCGTCCACGGCGAGCAAGGCAGTCTCGACGGCAACCGTGACGGCGTGGCCGGCGACGATTACTCCGTGACCTTCACGGTACCGCCCAGTGCGCGGGCCACGGTGTCGATCGGCGAGTTCGCACGCGGCCCGGGTCAGTCGGTCGACCTCGGCACCGTTGCGGATGGTCTTCCGATCATGCTGACCAACACGACCGGTGCCAACACGGTGACCTTCACGCTCGCCTACGATCCTGCATTGCTGGAGATACGCGGGTCCAAGCCTGGCAGCGGGTTGAGCGGTGCGAGCGTCACGCAGACGAGGATCGATGCAAGCCACATCCGGTTCAGCGTCTCGTCGCCGTCGACGATCGCGGCGGGTACGCTGGAACTGATCCGTCTCGATGCGTCGGTGCCCGCCTCCGCGCCGTACTACGCCAAGGGATTGCTGGATATCCAGAACGTGGTGATCGACGGTGCACAGCGCGGGCGGGGCGATGACGGCGTCCACGTGGCCGCCTACTTCGGCGATGCCAGCGGCGATGCCGGTTACACCACGGCCGACGTGCGCAACATCGTGCGTACCGTGGTCGGGCGCGACTCGGGCTTCGCGGCCTATCCCAATGTCGATCCGCGCATCGTGGCCGACATCAGCGGCAATCGCGTGTTGACTTCGCTCGATGCGAGCCGGCTGCTGCAGGAGATCGAGTTCCTGATGGGGCGCACGTCGACCGACCGGCCGGAAGTGCCGCCCATCCCGGCGGGTGGGGCACAGGTCGTGTTCGCCGGGCCGGATCCCCTCGTCACGCTGGGCGGGACGCATTCGGGGAGGCAGGGCGATGTCGTGACGGTGCCGGTGACGATCGATACCGCCGAAGGACTCGACAGCGTGCAGTTGCGGATCGCCTACGATTCCAATGCCCTGACGGTCGTCAACGTCCGCAAGGGGAACGTCACAGCCGACTTCGGCTGGTATCTCGATCGGCAGACCCCCGGGCTCATCGTCGTCGACATGAGCCGTCTCGATCCGCTGGTTGCGGGATCGGGGTCGCTGCTCGAGATCGATCTGCGCATCGCACGAGGCGCATCGGGCACGCTGCCGATCGACCTCCAGTCGGTGCGCCTCAACGAAGGCCGCCTGACGCTGGGCGTGGTGCCGACGAACGGTGCAGATGCGACGGACGGCGCCATCGTCGTGGTGCCGCCGGCATCGCAGCCGTCCACGACCGAGCGTGGCGGATTGCGTGGGCTCATGAGCCGGCTCGCCTCCAGTCTCGGGGGCGTGTTCGCGCGTTCGAGTGCGGCGGAGATTTCGCTCGAAGCATCGATGGCGCCGGTCTTGCCGCTCGCTGGAGTTGCAGCGAGTGTGCGTGAGGATGTCCGGTCCCTCGCGACGGAAGCACCACGCGTCGATCTCGACGGGGCATGGGTACAGTTCGGCAGCGACGCGTCGGCGAATTCGCTACAGAGCCGTACGGGTTCGACTGACTGGAAGCTCAGCTTCGTGCAGGAGGGAAGCAGCGCGGTCAGGCAACCGAACAGCACCTTGAAGATCACGCTGCCGGTCGAGGGTGCGGCGAAGTCGGGCGGCGCGGCCAAGTCGTGAATGTCGACGAACACGATCGAAGGAAACTCATGGCAATCCAACGCAGCAACATCGAAGAGCGGGAGAGACGAAGCATGTCGAGAAAAGGAATCGCGCAGGGTATCGTCGCACTGATGATCGGAATGCACGGGTGGGGATTCGGTACTGCAGATGCCGAGGCCGCCTCGCCGTTTTCGCTCGTCGGCATTCCGCAGACCGTGATGCCGGGAGCGTCCTTCACTTTGCAGCTCAACGCGGATTTCGGGGAGGACCTCCTGATCTCGCTGGATCCCACCGTCGAATTCGACTCGACGCGATTGAGTTTCGGCGGATACGAGATTGTCGGTACGCTGACCGACGGCTTCTTCGTCTTCGAATCGCTCCAGGATACGACGGTCTCGCTGTTGCAGTCCGGGGAGCTTTCGCCGGTATCGCCAACGGCGGTCCGGGCACGATTCAACGTACTGCCTCAGGCGCCCCAGGGAGTCGCCGCGATCAGCCTGCACGGCTTCGCGGGCCTGGAATCGCTCGATGCCGAAATTCCGTTCGACTTCGGCTCGACACTGACCGTCGCTGCAGTGCCCGAGCCGGCGGCATGGCTGACGCTGGGAATCGGGTTTTGCGTTGTCGGGTTGATGCGTCGACGCAGATCAGCCTCGACGCATCCCGTAGCGCAGGCTGCGTAGCCTGCGTCTCGGGGTGATGGCGACCGCTGTCGACCGGAGGGTCACGCCGTCGCCGTCGCCTTGGCTTGGGTGCCAGGCGCGTAGCCGGCCTTCTTGAGGCGATACGCTTCGCAGAGCGGGCGCCCGTCGGGGGTCAGCAGCCACAGGCGCAGCAGGCATCGCTTGTACTCCGGCGAATCCGCGAAGTTCGTCCGGGCGTGGAGCGCAGTGTAGTTGTTGATGAACAGGATCTCGCCCGGCTCCAGAATGAACCGTGCTTCGATGTCCGGTCGGCGCGCGATCTCGACGACCAGATTGGTCGCCTCGTCGAATGCTTCGCTCATGTCGTGCCGAACGCTGTTCGCCCGCTCGTAGAAGCCTCGGTTGAAGAGGCAACTGAGATGCCCTTGCTCGTGGCCGAAGACGGGGATCTTCAGGTTGTTGTGCGGGTTCGCGGAGAGCGTCGCTTCCTGACTCGTCATGTAATAGCCCTCGTAGAGGCGCTCGAGAAGCTCGGGCCGGGTGGCGAGCAGGACGTTGTGGATCGCGGCCGAACTCGACACCAGGCTGTAGCCGCCTTCGGCTGCCTTCTGCACGCACAGCAGGCCGACGATACCGACATTGTTGTCGGTGTGCGGCATGAGTTCGCCGGAGCCCTTGTAGCCCCGGTCGACCGGATTCTCGGCCCCGACCGCCGTCTGTGTTACGCGACCGAGCCGGTCGCCGCGGTAGCTTTGGCTTGCCGGTATGCCGAGATGCAGCCCGATGCCCCAGTAGA
>JBIKKL010000689.1:0-2920 GCA_044360365.1 Burkholderiales bacterium
CAGGACGAACTCGCCGTTTTCAATGACGGGCGGCGTGTCGACCAGTTCATCGCGCCACGGCACCGCGTCGACGTCTGTCTCCATGATGCGCAGGTTGGGAATGGCAGCGCAGAAGTGCGCCGAGATGACGCTGGAAAGATGTCCGTAGAAGTTGTGCGGGGCCACGTTCATCTCGTACACCTCGGCCATGGCGGCGATCTTGAGCGACTCCATGTAGCCGTTCCAGATCACATCCACGATGGGAACATCCATCGCATAGGCTTCGAAGTAGGGCTTGAAGTCGCGTCGTTCGCACAGCGTTTCACACGAGGCGATGGGGCAGGGCGAATCGCGTCGAATGAGCGCGAGCGATGCCGGATCGTGGGTATCGATCTCCACCCAGGTCATGTTCACGGGGGCCACCGCGGCGCAGATTCGCCGGAACCCTTCGGTCTTGTAGTTGAAGTTGAGGTCGAGCATGATGCCCATCGATGGGCCAGCGCCCGCGCGAAACGCGCTTACCGTATCGA
This sequence comes from Burkholderiales bacterium, assembly GCA_044360365.1. Taxonomy (GTDB): domain Bacteria; phylum Pseudomonadota; class Gammaproteobacteria; order Burkholderiales; family WYBJ01; genus WYBJ01. Next base: position 510 of record JBIKKL010000689.1, read on the forward strand.
CTGCGGCCTTGACGATGTCGGCGTTCCAGTTCAGTTCCGGAAAGCCCGCGTTGTAGCCGAAGCCCGGCCGATAGGCGGCGAGCTTCTTGCCGTCGCTGATCATGACGTTCGTTTTCAGGGCACGGAAGCCGCGCTGTTTCACTTCCTCGCCCAATCGGGCCAGGTCTTCGTAGCTGTTGACCCGCGGCACGCCGATCAACTCCGGATAGCGCGCGCGATAACTGCCGCAGTGCGACCAGTAGACCGGGATGCGCGTCCGCACCGCCCCGCCGAACAGATCGTAGACCGGCACCCCGAGCGCCTTGCCCTTGATGTCGAGCAGCGCGTTTTCGATGGCGGCAACGGCCTGCCGGTTGATGCCTCCACGCGACTGTATGGTGATGGTGCGCAGATGCGCGTTGATGAGTTCGATCTGGCGCGGATCCTTGCCGATGACCGTCGGTGCGAGCGCCTGGATGACGTCGCTCAGGCCGCCGCTGCCGAAACTCTCGTTGAACTCGGACCAACCGACGAGACCGTCGTCGGTGGTCACCTTGAGGAACGAGAACATGCGCCAGCCGGCATCGGCGCGCAGGGTTTGGATTCGGGTGACCTTCATTGCACTTTCCTCCTTTGTGCCCATTGGGCTGGCGCCCATTGTGACAGAAGCGAGGTCGCCGTGAGGGCGACTGTACCTGACACAGTTTCCGGTTTCCGATCTGTGATCGGCACGTCAGTCGCCCGGACCGTCGCTTGTTGCGCCGCCAGATCCGTGCGGGGCGTAGAATCCCGCGAACTCGCGTTCGATTATCCAGGGAGAATACGATCATGTCGAAGCACGGCGATACCCGGATTGCAATTCTGCGCTGGCTGGCGGGTGCCGCAGCGGTGGCCCTTGCGGGGCCTGGCATCGCGCAATCTTTCCCGACCAAGCCGATCAGCTTCATCGTGCCCTACGGGCCGGGCACCGGCAACGACCTCATCGCACGCGTCATCTCCCAGAAGCTGGGCGACGAAATGGGCCGTCCGATGGTCGTAGAAAATCGGCCGGGGGCCACCGGTGCGATCGGCGCCGAGTTGACGGCAAAAGCACCGCCGGACGGACATACCCTCTTGATCGCGAGCACGAGCCATATCACGAATGCCTACGTCAACAAGGTCAACTACGATCTGCTGAGGGATTTCTCGGCGGTGATCCGCCCGGCGCGGCTGGCTTACGTGCTGGCCGTGCCGAACGCCTCGCCCGTCAAGTCGATCAAGGAGCTGGTGGCTCTGGCGAAGGCGAGTCCCGGAAGCGTCAATTACGGCGGGGTCTACGCCTCCGTATCGCATTTCATGGGCGAGGTGCTCAAGTCCGCGGGTCAGATCGACATCTCGCTCGTTTCGTACAAGGGGACGAACGATGCTGCCCCCGACGTCATTGCCAACCGGATCGGGCTCTGGTTCACGACCACGGCGACCGGTATCCCGCTCGGGAAGGCCGGCAAGGTGCGCATCATCGCAGTCTGCAGCAAGGAGCGTCTGGCCGTGCTCCCCGAGGTGCCCACCGTGATCGAGGCGGGATTCCCTGCGCTGAACATCGACATCAACTTCTTCATCCTGGCGACGGCGAAATCACCGAGCACTGCCATCGCGACACTCAATCAGCACATCGGCAAGGCGCTTGCGACCTAGGAGGTGAAGGAAAAGCTCGCGCTTCAGAGCGTCGAGGCCATGGTCTCGACACCGGAGGAGACCGCCGCACTCCTGAAGAGCGACATCGCCGAATGGGGTCGGATCATCAAACAGTCCGGCGTCAAGATGCAATAGACATTCGGTCGGGCCGGCCGCGCGCGTCGCGGCTCAGCCGCCCAGTCCAGCCACGAACCGGAATCCCTGATCCAGCAACCGCTGAAATACCGGTGCGAAGTACGGCAACGTCAGCACCAGTGCGGCAAAGCCGATGGCGAGCGTGACGGGGAAGCCGACCGCGAAGATGTTCAGTTGCGGCGCGGCCCGGGTAAGGACGCCGAGCGAAAGGTTGACCACCAGCATCGTCACGATGAGCGGAAGAGCGAGCTGCAAGCTGGCGGCGAAGATGATCGCGCCGTGGCGGGCGAGCGTCTGGAAGAATCCCCCCTGCATCGGTTCCACGGTGATCGGCAGCGTGTGGAAGCTGTCGACCAGCGCCGAGATGATGAGCAGATGGCCGTTGATCGACAGGAAGATCAGCGTCGCGAGCAGGCCGAGAAACTGACCGAGAATGGGCGTGTGCTGCACGTTGCCCGGGTCGTAGAACATGGCGAAGCCGAGACCCATCTGCAAGCCGATCAGATCGCCGGCCATTTCTACAGCCACGAACACCAGGCGCAGCGCAAAGCCGATGGCAAGTCCGATGACGATCTGATAGGCGAGTATCAGCATGCCCATCGCGGAGCCGGGCGCGACCGCGG
>JBIKKL010000690.1:0-2914 GCA_044360365.1 Burkholderiales bacterium
TTGCGCGCGAAGTACATCCGGGTGATGTTCGACGAACTCACGCGCATTCTGAATCATCTGTTGTGGCTCGGAGCGCACGCGCTGGATATCGGCGCGATGACCGTGTTTTTGTACTGTTTCCGCGAGCGTGAAGATCTGATGGATTGCTACGAGGCCGTGTCGGGTGCGCGGCTGCATGCGGCCTACTATCGCCCCGGGGGCGTTTACCGGGATCTGCCCGATCGCATGCCGCAGTATCAGTCGTCGCCCGCGCGCAGCGACGAGGACGTCAAGCGCCTGAACGGGAACCGTCAAGGCTCGATGCTCGACTTCATCGAAGACTTCACGAACCGCTTTCCGTCCTACGTCGATCAATACGAAACGCTGCTGACGGACAACCGCATCTGGAAACAGCGTACCGTCGGGATCGGTGTCGTGACCCCTGAGCGGGCCAAAGCACTCGGGTTCACCGGGCCCATGGTGCGTGGATCGGGCATCGCCTGGGATTTGCGCAAGATGCAGCCCTACGAAGTCTACGATCAGATGGATTTCGACGTGCCCGTCGGTACGAACGGCGATTGCTACGACCGCTATCTGGTGCGCATGGAAGAAATGCGTCAGTCGAACCGCATCGTCAAGCAGTGCATCGAGTGGCTGCGAAAGCACCCCGGTCCGGTCATGGTCGACAATCACAAGGTCGCGCCGCCTTCCCGTGTGTCGATGAAAAGCAACATGGAAGAGTTGATCCACCACTTCAAGCTCTTCACCGAGGGGATGCACGTGCCGGCCGGCGAAACTTACGCCGCCATCGAACATCCGAAGGGCGAGTTCGGGATCTATCTCGTTTCCGATGGGGCGAACAAGCCCTACCGCATGAAGATTCGGGCGCCCGGCTTCGCTCACCTTTCGGCAATGGACGAACTGTGCAAGGGCCATATGCTGGCGGACGTCGTGGCCATCATCGGCACGATGGATATCGTCTTCGGCGAGGTGGATCGATGAATGCGCCGATGATGCTGTCGCCCGAGGCGCTCGCGCGGATCGATCGGGAGATTGCCAAATATCCTGCTGAAGAAAAGCAGTCGGCCGTGATGTCCGCGCTCGCCATCGCACAGGACGAGAAAGGCTGGCTCTCGACGGAAACGATGGATTTCGTCGCACAGTACCTCGGTATGCCGCCGATTGCGGTCTACGAAGTCGCCAGCTTCTACGCGATGTACAACCTGAAGCCGCTCGGTCGGTGCAAGCTCACGCTCTGCACGAATTTGCCATGCGCACTCGGCGGCGCGAACAAGGCGGCCGCCCATTTGAAGGAGCGACTGGGCATCGGGTTCGGCGAGACGACGCCGGACGGCGCGTTTACCCTCCTGGAAGGCGAATGCCTGGGCGCTTGCGGAGATGCCCCCGTCATGCTGCTGAACAACAAGACGATGCTCTCCTGGATGTCCAACGAGAAGCTCGACGAGCTGATCGAGCAGAAGAGGAAACCGGAATGAACGCGCCGCTTCCGCCCTTCCCGACGGATCGCTACGGTCCCGATGCGCTGATCCTCAAGGGCATCGACGGCATCAACTGGCGTCTGAAGGAATACGAAACGCGCGGCGGCTACGAAGCGCTCAAGAAGATCCTGGGCGAGAACATGACGCCCGAGCAGGTCATCGCCGAGGTCAAGAAATCTGCGTTGCGGGGACGCGGCGGCGCCGGATTTCCCACGGGGTTGAAATGGAGCTTCATGCCCCGGCAGTTCAACGGTCAGAAGTACCTCGTCTGCAATTCGGACGAAGGCGAGCCCGGCACCTTCAAGGATCGGGACATCCTGCGCTACAACCCGCATGCCGTGATCGAAGGCATGACCATCGCCGCCTACGCCATGGGCATCCCGGTCGGGTACAACTATATTCACGGCGAGATCTGGGAAACCTACGAGCGTTTCGAAGAGGCCCTGGAAGAAGCACGTGCAGCGGGTTATCTCGGCAACAAGATCCTGGGCAGCGAGTTCTCGTTCCAGCTGCATGCACATCATGGCTACGGCGCCTACATCTGCGGGGAGGAGACGGGGCTCCTCGAATCGCTGGAAGGCAAGAAAGGGCAGCCGAGATTCAAGCCGCCTTTCCCTGCGAGCTTCGGTCTCTACGGCAAGCCGACCACCATCAACAACACCGAGACGTTCGCGGCTGTGCCCTGGATCATCCGCAACGGAGGCGATGCTTTCCTCGGGATGGGCAAGCCGAACAACGGCGGTACGAAGATCTTTTCCGTATCGGGCGATGTCGCCCGTCCCGGAAATTTCGAGGTGCGGCTGGGCACGCCGTTTTCCAGGCTGCTCGACATGGCGGGCGGCATGCGCGACGGCCTGAAACTCAAGGCCTGCATCCCGGGCGGCTCGTCGATGCCCGTTCTGCCCGCCGATGTCATCATGCAGACCGACATGGACTACGACTCCATCGCCAAGGCCGGCTCGATGCTCGGTTCCGGCGCGGTGATCGTCATGAACGAAACCCGCTGCATGGTCCGGTGCCTGCTGCGCCTGTCGTACTTCTACTATGAAGAATCCTGCGGCCAGTGCACGCCGTGTCGTGAAGGCACGGGCTGGCTGTACCGCATGGTCGATCGCATCGAGCACGGCCGCGGTCGCCCCGAAGACATCGATGCGCTCAACCGCGTCGCCGACAACATCCAGGGCCGGACCATCTGCGCGCTGGGCGATGCCGCGGCGATGCCGGTGCGGGCATTCATCAAGCACTTCCGCCACGAGTTCGAGTACCACATCGAACACGGCAAGTGCATGGTGCCCGATTACGTTTGAGAGGCGCCACACGCGCAGACCGACATGCTAGAGATCGAACTCAACGGCAAGACGCTCGAAGTCGCCGAAGGCAGCACCATCATGGATGCGGCCAATCGCGAAGGGCTCTTCATCCCGCACTTCTGCTAT
>JBIKKL010000692.1:0-2912 GCA_044360365.1 Burkholderiales bacterium
CTGCCCGGTCATGACGTCTCCTCCAGAAAACCAAAAATTCGGTGCCAGGCACGTGCCTGGCACCGAATTTCGACCCACAAAAAAATTGTGCCAGGCACGTGCCTGGCACAATTTAACGCATCGAAGCTCAGCCGGTCACGACTTGATGAAGCTGTCGGGATCGCGCGTGAACTTGTTGCGGCACTCGATGGTGTCGAAGTAGTACCACGTGCCATCGTGGAACTGGCGTGTGCCGGCGGCCGGATCGACTTCCTTTGCACCGCCCGGGGTCATCCCGGTCTGGGCCTTTGCGGCATCTTCGTTCACGGGGTTGCTGCATACGGGGCACTGGGCCATGGTTTACTTCTCCTTATTTTATTGAACGGGCCGTCGCGGTCGAATGTTACGCCGCTTCCGGCGCGACCGGCACCGGGCGACCGAGGATCACTTCGCCGGGCATGTCGATCAGCGCATGCGCGATACGTGCGCGATGCTCATAGGTGGTACCCATGCGCATCGTCCACGCGGAAACGCGACGGAACCACAGCTGCAGGTCGAATTCCATCATGAAGCCGATACCGCCGTGTATGCTTTGCGAATTGCGCACGGCTGCTTCGAGCTTCTCGTTGCAGAACGACTTCGCCTGCGAGATCTCGACCCAGGCGGACGCGCCCTGATCGAGCTTCCACAGCGCCTCGAACGTCAGCAGTTCGCCGCCGTCGACCCAGATCTGCATGTCGGCGCACGTGTGGCCAACCGACTGGAACGCACCGATCGGCTGACCGAACGCCTGCCGGAACTTCGCGTACTCGATGGCCATCTCGATGTCCTTGCGAGCCGCACCGACCATCTGCGCGCACAGCAGGACCGTGCCGCAATCGAGCATGCCCTGCACGATCGGCCAGCCGGCGCCGACCTTGCCGATCACGTTGGCTGCCGGCACGCGCACGTCCTTGAACGTGACTTCGGCCTGGCGATCCTTCGCGAGCGTGACGAGCGGCGTTGAGCCGAGACCGCTGCTCTTGGTATCGACGATGAACAGCGTCAGGCCGTCTTCGCCCTTGGAGCCCGCCGTCGTGCGGGCAACGACCAGCATCTGGTCGGCCGCGCCGAAGTTGTCGACGAACATCTTGGTGCCGTTGAGCACGAAGTCGGCCCCGTCGGCCTTGGCGGACATCTGCACCGCATCGGCGATGAAGCGGGGATCCTTCTCGCTGAAAGCCCACGTCATGATCGACTTGCCCGACACGACATCCGGCAGGTACTTCTGCTGCTGGGCATCACTGCCGTCGCGCGCAATGGTGAGTGACGCGACCGCCGTGCTGTGCAGCGGCAGCGGGGCCAGCGTGCGACCGCATTCGCGCAGCACCAGCCCGAGGTACAGCAGCGGCATCGCCGAGCCGCCCACCTTCTCTGGCAGGCACATGCCCTGCCAGCCGAGTTCAGCCGCCTTGGCCCAAAGATCTTTCGGGTAGCCGAGTTCGTCCTTTTCCATCTCGCGAACGAGTTTTGTGCTGACCTCACCCTCCAGGAATTGGCGGGCGCTGTCCGCAATCATCTGTTCGTCTTCATTCATCAAAACGTCCATCTACTACCCCTCCGATCGCTTGGATTTCCTACCCGACGGCAAGCCGAGTCCGCGGCGAGCCACTTGATCACGCATCACCTGCACGCTGCCGTGATTGATGCCGGACTGGAACGAGCCCAGAACGTTGTGCGCGAACACGCCTTTTTCGATGGCGTGAGGCGATGTCCTCAGGAGCGTCCCGTACTGACCCAGCATCTGGGTGATGGCTTCGGTCGTGCGCACACCGTGCTCCGGTGCCCACACCTTCTCTGCCGAACCTTCGTAGGTGAAGTTGCCGCCATGCTCGACGATGGACATGCTTCGCATCGTCATCAGGCGGCAGACCTGCGCCTCGATCCACATCTCCGCGATCTTATCGCGAATGGCGGGATCTTTGCCGGGCACGAAGTCACCCAGGCTGTTCTTCTTGACGAAGTTCACGATGTCTTCGTCGCGGCGCACCGAAATGAGGTAGCGCGAGGCGCCGACGCGGTCCAGGTTGAGACCCATCGAACCCACGCGCCAGCCCTTGTTCTCTTCCCCGAGAAGGCACGACTTGTGGATGCGCACGTTGTCGAAGAACGTCTCGTTCGTGCGGTTGTTGCCGTAGGTGGTGCCCAGGGGGGCCGTCGGCTCGTTCTGGATCGTCCAGAGCGGACGAACGGTCAGGCCGGGCACATCCATCGGGAACAGGAAGATTGAGATGCCTTCGTGCTTGGGCGCGTTCCTGTCGGTGCGGGCCATGAGATACATGTGCGTCGCCATGTGCGCAGCACTCGTGTACATCTTCTGGCCGTTAATCACGGAGTAGTCGCCATCCGTGACGGCGCTGCAGCGCAGGTTCGCGAGGTCGGCGCCGGCGTGCGGTTCGGTGAAGCCGAGTGCGAAGACGATCTCGCGCTTGATCAGGCCGGGGATGTAGTACTGCTTCTGCTCCTCGGTACCTGCCGCCATGATGGCCGGCGCGCCGCTGCCGCCGAGGCCGATGTTCACGCCCACGCGCGTGAATTCTTCCTCGACGATGTATTGCGTCAGCCGATCGCTGCCCTGCCCGCCGTATTCCTTCGGGTAGGTGATCCCGAGCCAGCCGCGCTCGTAGATCTTCTTGTACAACTCCTTCGCCTTCGGCCCGAGGCCACGACGATCCCCCGTTTGGCTCTCCGGATCGAGTTCGACCGCGATCTCGGCCGTGATGTTCTCTTTTATGAACTGGCGCACTTCGCGCCTGAGCGCTTCCTGCGGTGCTGTGTAAGCAAAATCCATGGTGTCTTCCCTTTCGTCCTCGTGTTCCCTTTGCAGCGTGTCAGATCACGCGCTTCGCCGCCAAATCGGCCAGATGCGCATCGTCTAGACCCAGTTGCCCGCG
>JBIKKL010000693.1:0-2904 GCA_044360365.1 Burkholderiales bacterium
CGCCGGACTGGATCCGGCGAGTGCGGAAAGCGTCGAGCTACTCGTGGGCAAACTGCGTGAACTCTTCGACCTGACCATCGTCATGATCACGCACGACCTCGACCTCATGTGGAACGTGACCGACCGCGTAGCCGTCCTCGATCGAGGCAGGGTCGACGTGATCGGCACCATGTCGGAGCTGTCGCGACTGACGGCGCCGGCAGTGCGACCGCTTTTCGACGGATCGCGCGGACGATCCGCGCAAGCTCATATACAGGCTCGTCGAGAATCGCTCGAAAACGAAGCCAGCGAAGGATCGCCATCGAAACCAAAGTGAACTATTCGCTCGTCGGTGCCTTCGTCCTGCTCCTCGGCGCGATGATCATCGGAGTCGCTGTCTGGTTGGCTTCGGCCGGCTCCTTCCACAAGCAGTACGACCGCTATCGGGCCACCGAGAACGAATCGGTCGCTGGGCTGAACGTGAATGCGCCGGTCAAGTACAACGGCGTCGAGGTCGGGCGAGTGCAGGCCATTCGCCTCGATTCAGTGGATCCGGGGCGCGTGAACCTGGTTCTCGACATCGAACAGGGGACGCCGATCAAGGTCGACACCGTCGCCATACTGAAAGCGCAAGCGTTGACCGGCATCGCCTACATCGAGCTGAGCGGTGGCGCACCCGACGCTGCAGCGCTGCGCCCGACCCCAGGCGACCCGAATCCGCTGATCCGCACAAAACCCTCCCTCAGCGCTCGACTGGAAGACGTACTTACGAATGTGCTCGCCAAGCTCGACCGCACCACCGAGAACCTGAACGCCGTACTAAGCGAAGAGAATCGCGCAGCGCTCACGACTGCGCTCGTCGATATCGCTACCGTCGCCCGGACGCTTGCCGCCCGCAGGATCGACATCGACCGCGGCATCGTCAGCGCCGCCCGGACCTTCGAGAACAGCGTCCAGGGCTCTGCGCAGCTGGGTCCCGCCATCGATCGCATCGGCCGAGCCGCCAACGCGTTGGAATCCATGGGCCAAGCGGTCACACGTGCCAGCACCGGCGCCGGCGTAACCGTCGAGACGATCGGCGCCGAGGTGAAGCGCATCACCACCGGAACGCTCCCCGCACTGGAACATCTCATGGGTGAACTCGGGGCATTGGCCACTGCGCTGCGTCGCTTCAGCGATCAGACGGAGCGCAATCCCAACGGCCTGATCTTCGGCCGCCACCCCGTGCCGGAAGGACCCGGCGAATCTCCTCCAAGCGGCATGCCCCAATGATCGGTGCGTTCGGGTCTCGACGCGTACCCCTCTGGGCAGTCTTCCTGCTCTCGACCGTCGTTACCGGCTGCGGTGCCCTGCGGTCCGCGACGACGCCTCCACCTTCATTCTATTCTCTCGACCTCTCTCGCGCCGACACGCCGTACACCGACGCCGCGAGTACCCACACACTACTCGTCAGCGTCCCGCAAGCGGCTTCCGGCTACGACAGCCAGCGCATCATCTACTTGCGGCAGGCTCACGGTCTGGAATACTTTGCCCACAGCGAGTGGATCGACACCCCGGCACGAATGCTTGCACCGATGATCATTGCGACGATCCAAGACAGCGGCACCTTCCGCGCAGTCATCCCTGCACCCAGTTCAGCACGGGGCGACCTGCGACTCGACACCGAAATCATTCGGCTGCACCAGGACTTCCGCCACACACCCAGCCGGGTGCGCTTCACGCTTCGCGCGCGCCTGATCGACGGAACGACTCAACGCGTCGTGGCTTCGCACGAATTCGATGATTCCTCTCCCGCCCCAAGCGACGATCCGTATGGCGGCATCGTGGCCGCCAATCGCGTCGTCCGGATGATCCTCGACGAGCTGGCAGTGTTCTGCGCGCAAGCGTCGCTGGGCACGGCTGCCGTACGCTGAGACGTACGCTGGCAAGGACGACCGAAAGCCTGCGCGCAAAGCTGCCACTGCTCCAGGCATCGCTGGTGAATTTGCATCGAATGCGTTCGGCGACTCACCCGCCGCAAGAATGGCATTCCTGTTCCGGAGCTCCGTAATGAAGCATGCCATTTCCAGACCCCCCGTGGCCATGGTCCTCTTCCAGTCGAGCCAACGGCCGAGTGTTCGCTTCCGCACATACATTCATCGCCTTGAACCATACTCTATGAATATGCCGTAAGGCTGTCTGGAAGACAGCCACCGTGCAACATGGGGATCCTTCTCGAAGGACGCCTCCCTGCGCTCCAGATGCAATCGGCTCGAACTTTCGATGCGGAACGCATGAACCACTCACCGACAGGAAAATCATGAAACGAACCCACTTGACGATCATAGCGCTTCTGTCCCTCGGCGCACTGAGCGCATGCGGCACGACATCCAATGACCGTGCGCTCAGCGGTGCCGCAATCGGCGCAGGCGTCGGAGTCGTAGGGGGATACATACTTGGCGCTCCCGTCGAGGGTGCACTGATTGGCGGTGCTGTCGGGGCGGGCACTGGCGTACTCACCGATCCGGACCGCGTCAATCTCGGCCGACCGATCTGGCGCTGACAGGGTCAGGTCCACTGCCCATTCCCCTCACCATGGAGGTAACGATGATTCAATCCCTGAAGACCTTTCGTATGGCCGTAGCAATACTCACGCTTTCTTTCGCGGCAGGTTGCGCACAGCAGCCTACAGCCTCCGCACCGCGGCCAGTACACGACGCCGCAACAAGCGGCCCCGAACTGGCCGGGGCCTGGTATCAGATCTACTTCGATACCAGCAGCATCTCCATCAACACGCGAGGACAGATGATCGTCAAGAACGTAGCGTACGTCATCGCACACGGTGGCCCGGCACGCGTGACGGTAATCGGTCGAACGGACCGTGTCGGATCCGCCCCGGACAATCTTGCGCTATCGGCTCGACGCGCGAACGCAGTCCGCGATGCA
>JBIKKL010000695.1:0-2901 GCA_044360365.1 Burkholderiales bacterium
GCTTGAATCGGTGAATCCGGTCGTCGGACGGAGTGGGACCAGGTAGAGCGCGTCGGGGAAACCCCGAGTCGCGCAGATGGTGTACCGAGGCGACGCCTTGCCTTAGCTTTTCTACGCCCGTCGCGGCGTACTCACGGCTTTGCGTTGCTACGCGTCGCATCCGACTGCACCCACGGACGAATGCGGACCGTTTGAGTCGCCAGATGCACTTCGATCAGGAAGAAGGCCAGTCCGACCACCAGTGCAAGCGTCGAACTCGTGAAAAGCACGCCGACGAGCGACCTCAACGGGAAGTTCGTCAGTTCTTCGACGAACAGGGTCGCCACCACCATGCAGACCAACAGCGCAGACAGCGTGCTCGCGTTGATGGCAGCACTGGCGATGCGTCGCCGGCGTTCGAGGTTGCGCAGTTCGGCAACGAGCGCCTCGATACCGATCGTCTCGCGCAGTACAGCGGATTCCGTCAACGCTCTTCCCCGATCGATGATGCGTGCGAGCCGCCCGGTCATGACGTTGAGCACACCGGCGATCCCCGTGAGCAGGAACACCGGCGCGAGGGCAAGCTGGATGGCGTGCGTGACGTCCGAATAGTTCAGCGGTACGGTGGGCATGGCGGTAGGTCGATGGGTTGTTCGTACTGCGAGTATACGCACGGCAGAGGTCGCAGCCCGATCGATCCGCCGAAGGTCGGCGTGCTATCCTCGCCCCGGCGCCCGGATGGTGAAATCGGTAGACACAAGGGACTTAAAATCCCTCGGCCGCAAGGCCATGCCGGTTCGATTCCGGCTCCGGGCACCATCCCATTTCTGCCCGTTCGATTCGGACCAATGTCTCTCTCATGCCTCAATCTACGCGTGCGCCGACGTTTCTCGCGCGTGAACGCGCTCCGGCATGAACCATATGGGTTTATTTCAACCGCATCCATCATCCATGCCGATCGCGACTATCCCTCGGCGCCTCTTCGCGTTCGTTCATTCCGTAGTCCCGTACCACCGTGGCCACGCGCAACCGATAGTTGGCAAAGATCCGCTCGCGTCCCTGCGCCTGTACGAGTCGATGCCCTTCCAGATTGCGCCACGCACGAACGGCTTCTTCGTCGCGCCAGAACGAGAGGGAAACGTACTTGCCTGGTGTGGTCACGCTTTCGAAGCGCTCGATGGAGATGAAGCCGTCGAAGCGCTGGAGGTCGCTTCTTAGCGAAGCAGCCAGATCGAAGTAGTCGTCGACGCGTCCTTGCGTAGGCCAGACTTCGAATATCACTGCGATCATGCGACCCTCCGTTCATCGATTCATGTGGACGACGATCTGCGCACGTCAGCCTTGTTCACCGATCCGATGATCATGATAAGGCCGATACTGCCGGCGGCCGTCGGGGATACCGCGCCGTAACAGCGTTCGACGTGCACCAAGAACGTGCCATAAAGGTCGCCATCACCCTACCGCGGCGCTGAAATTCCGTGTTTTCGCTCAATCGGAACAGGCAAGCTTATTGCATCGCACCAGACCAATCTGTCCTTCGAGGCGAACCATGAATACTCGAATCGCGCCGCTTGCGTTTGCCCTTGTTCTCGCCTTGCCTCTGGATGTTGAAGCACACGGACGAGCCGATGCGAACACGTTCGATCTGCAGTCGAGTCGCGGCGCCAGTTTCATCACGGCGACGACGGCCTGCGGATCCTCCACGGTACCGTGTTCCGGCATTACGCCATTGCAGGCTTCCGGTTCCTACGGTTCGAGCGGACGTTTGGCCGTGGTTACTCGGCAGGAGTTGTCTCCCGCATCCGCGGCGGGCAAGATCGAAGAGCATCGCGAACACCCCGCGCGAGCCCTGCTCGGCGGCCTCGGCATGTTGGTGCTTGGTTGCGCCGCGCGGTTGCGCGAGACACGGCGGCGCGCGTTTCGACTCCTCACCCCGCACGCGCACTGACCGGCTGCCTTCGCTTGTCGTCCACAGTTCGCGATGCCTTTTCGGTGGCACGTTCCTCGGTATGATCGACGCTTCTTCGTCAAGACGAACAGCGTGGCATGGCCCGACTTCGAACATCTACTCAGTCGCTCACGCTCGCATTGCTCTGTCTCGCGCCGGTGAGCGGCGAGGCAGCGATCGTGGAAGAGATCGTTTGGCTTCCGGTGTTCGTTACCGCAAGCGATGGGGCTCGGAGTCGCTACGAGATCACTGTGACCGTCTTTCGGGACGATGAACGGGCTAAAGCGCCGTTTCTGGTGCTCAACCACGGTCGATCCGGAAGCGTCGGTGAGCGGGCGCGGTTCGGACGTTCGCGCTATTCCGAGGCAAGCCGCTGGTTCGTCGAGCAGGGATTCGCCGTCTTCCTGCCGACCCGCTTGGGCTATGGGGTCACGGGAGGGCCGGATCTCGACCGCACCGGGCCGTGTGAGCTGCGTGATTTCGCGCCCGGCTTCGCTGCGGCGGCTCAGCAAAGCGAGGCGGTCGTCGCGTATGCGAAGTCCCAGCGCTATGTGCGCGCAGACCGGGGGCTCCTGGTCGGGCAATCGTATGGCGGTGCGACCACCTTGGCCCTCCTCGCGAAGAACATCGACGGCGTACTCGGCGGGGTGAACTTCGCGGGTGGTTCCGGCGGCAACCCGGGGCGGCGGCCCGAGGCCCCCTGCTCGCCTGCCGAGCTTGCTCGTGTGATCGCATCCTATGGAGCCACGAGCCGAAGACCGAGCCTATGGCTCTATGCCGAGAACGACCGCTACTGGGGCACGGTGCATCCGAGGCAATGGTTCGACGGTTTTCGTGCGTCGGGGGGCGTCGGAGAGTTCGTGACGCTTCCCGCCTACGGTGACGACGGTCATTCGAGTTTTAGCCGCAATCCGGATGCATGGCGGCCTCACGTGCTACGGTTTCTGAAGTCGCTGGGCTTGACGGACCGCGAC
>JBIKKL010000694.1:0-2901 GCA_044360365.1 Burkholderiales bacterium
CTGGGAGAGCGTCGCGTTCGCAATGCGAAGGTCGGGAGTTCGATCCTCCTCCGCTCCACCAAATAGAAAAGGCCATCCGCAGGGTGGCCTTTTCTATTTGGTGCATTGGGATCGAACTCCCGACCGTGAGGGCCTGACAGGCACACGAGGGCACCTGCGTGCCGTCGTGTGCCTGTCAGGCGGCAACCCGCGGGAAGTTCGATCCTCCGCGAGCGGGAGACTGCTTCCAACGATCGCCATTTGCAAGTTAGGCCTTTCCATTTGGTGTACTGGGGACCGAACCTCCGGCCGTGACGGTCTTCGATACTCCCCCGCAGGAGCAGAAGTTGAGCGCAGGCGCAGCCTGGTACGTTAAAGATCGCGAAGCCTTCGTCCGCGACCCGGTGCAAATAGTTGTTGGAGAATTGGCGAGCAGTGCTGCGGCTGAAGGCCTGCACATCGAGCAGGATCAGCACGAGGAGTGGCACGCGAGCGTAGGTGTCCTTCAGCGTGAGCTTCAGCACCGTACCCGCGAGATCGAGCTACTTAAGTCGACGCTAGCGGCCGCGGACCTGGCTGTGTTCCGTCATGTGCTGCTCGAGTTTGATTTCAGGCGGCGCGGCCTTCGCATGGACTGCGTGCTGCTCGGCGACGGGGTGATCGCGGTCGTTGAATTCAAGCGCTCCAAGCTGAGCGCTGCCGATCGCGAGCAGGTCATCAACTACGCGGTGAACCTCGTTGAGTTCCACGAGGAAACGCGCCGCGTTGTGAAGGACGAGCATGGCATCGTCGCGCCGGTGCTCACGCTCACCTCCGGCACCAACGGCGGTACGTCGGATTTCAAGGACGGCTTTCTTCGCGATCCCTGGGGCAGTGTGCTGGCCCGCCCGCTGGAGTGCGATGGCACCACGCTACATGCGGCGTTGCGCTTCGTTGTGGACCAGCGTCGTGGGCAGGTGCCGATTGACTGCCGACGCTGGCTGTCCGCACGGTTTGCGCCCTCTTCCTCCATTCTCGACGCCGCGATCTCGTTGTACGGCCAACACGACGTCAGCGCGATCGCCGCTCACGCGGCGCCGGTTGAACTGATCGATCAGTGCGCGCGAGAAGTAGCAGAGATCGCTGAACGATCGCGACACGATGGAGCGAATCGAATCATTTTCGTGTCGGGTGCGCCCGGTGCCGGCAAGACCCTGGTCGGTCTGAAGCTTGCATTCGACAAGCGTCTGCGCAGCGACGCAGTCTTCGTAACTGGAAACAGCCCACTGGTGGAAGTGCTCAGCGCCGCGCTTAAGAGTGCTTACAAGCGCCGCAGCAAGCAGGCGGCGCAGGCGGTCGTGGCGAGCGGTTATGCGCATCAGGATGCGGCGCGCGTGATCGGCATGTCAACCTTCAAGTTGGTGAAGGCGCACGCATTCCTCGGCGAGCGCGGCAAGCATCTCGACAGCGCGGACGGTCGCGTGGTGATCTTCGACGAGGCGCAGCGCACGTATCGCAAGGGTCGCCTCGTTTTGCGCAAACCGCTGGCCGCCGATGAGGCCCAGCTGATTCTCGAATCCCTTGAGCAAACCCACCCGCGAGGTGCGGTCGTCGTGGCGCTGATCGGGCACAACCAGGCCATCAATAGCGGCGAGATGGGCATCAAGGCCTGGTTCACGGCCGCTGAGGCGTGCGGTTGGCGTTTTGCCGTCAGTGACCAGACGCTGGCGCTCGGCGAAGTGGCCGCCAGCGGCCAGTGGGCCGCACACCCGCTGCGTGACCACCTAAGCAACGGTCACCTTCCGCATTCGATGCGCTACTACCGCAACGGAGACCTCGAGCGCTGGGCCGACCACGTTCTCAGCGACCGCGTCGACGCTGCGGCTCAACTGGCCCGCGAACTTGACGCGCGGGGCGATACGGTGTGGATCACGCGCAGCCTGTCGAGTGCCCGGCAGTGGGTTCGAGAGCGCCGCGTAGGCCAGGAGCGCGCCGGGATCATCGCCTCGGGCCAGGCACGCCGCCTCGCTGCGGAGGGTTTGTTCGTTGACTTCAAGCCCGACATCGCTGACTGGATGCTGGCTCCAAGCGGTGATGTCCGGTCGGCCAACATGCTCGAGACCGTGCAGAACCAGTACCAGGTGCAGGGGCTGGAACTGGACTACACGTTGGTATGCTGGGATGGCGATCTGCGCCGAAGCGCGAACGGCTGGCACGCCTGGAAGATGTCCGGTTCCAACTGGCGTAAGGATAAGGAGCGCGACATTGCGACCAACGGGTATCGGGTGCTGCTTACCCGTGCGCGCAAGGGAATGGTCGTGTTTGTTCCGCGCGGCGACCCGACCGGGGAGGACGAAACGCGTCCCTGCGCCATGTACGATGACATAGCGAACTACCTCATCCGCTGCGGTGGACGCGATTTGTGGTCGGCGGCCAGCCAGTAGACTGGCAGTACACGTTCACGGTCTTCGATGTCCCGCGCGAGCAGATTCAAAGAGGCGCAGCCCCGGCGGCAACGCCGCCATTGGTTTACCCGGTTGTCGTGCTGGCTTCGGGGCGGCCCCGCGTCGACGATTCGATCAACCCATAGTGCGTACTGCGCCCGCCCGCTGCGGTCTTGCGCAGCACGCCATGCGCGAGCAGCTCGTTGATGTCGCGGAGCGCCGTGTCCGGTGAGCAATTGGCAATCTTCGCCTGCCGAACCGAAGGAATTGGCTGAGCTGCTCAGGGCATTCGACGCTTTTCGCGGAACGCTCATGGTCAAGTCTGCCTTGCGGGTCGCACCGCTCGCAAATCGCTGACATCCTTGCTCGCCGCCCAGCCAGGGCGGCCCTAAGTAGCGCTTGTTTTTGTCAGAAAAATAGCGCAGGATTTCTGACAAAACTCCCTCGCCGCCATGGGTAAACACAGCCAGTCGATCGATTCGCGCATCCTTTCGAGGAT
>JBIKKL010000767.1:0-2546 GCA_044360365.1 Burkholderiales bacterium
ATGACGTCGATGTACAGGGGCCACTCGCTGAACTTGAGCTTCTTGTCGGCACGCGGCAGTCTCGCGATCTGCTCCTCGGTTCCCATGACATAGACGCCGCGTCCGCCGCCCACATCGCGGCGAAACTGCCGGCTCTCGGGCAATTCGATTTCCTCCTTGCCTTGCTGGATCTTCACGTCGAAGCGTGCGGCGGCCGCCGGTGAGATTTCGTGCGAGCCGAGGTTGACGACGTGTTGACCAGGCTCCAGCCACTCGGCTTCCAGCGTGGGCTTGATGCTGTCCGTACAGGTGGAGACGATGTCGACGCCGCGCACGGCTTCGCGAGCTGAATCGACGACGACGACCTCGATGCCGAGCTTGCGCGCCATCTCGTTCGCATAGAGCCGGCGATTGTCGGGATTGCGGCTGTAGACCTTGACCTTCCGGATCTTGCGTACGAC
The DNA here is from genome assembly GCA_044360365.1 of Burkholderiales bacterium. Classification (GTDB taxonomy): domain Bacteria; phylum Pseudomonadota; class Gammaproteobacteria; order Burkholderiales; family WYBJ01; genus WYBJ01. The sequence continues at coordinate 441 of JBIKKL010000767.1, forward strand.
GGCATAGGCTTCGAGAAAGGTGCGCGCCATGCCGCCGGAACCGATCATGCCGACAGTGCTGGCATCCTCTCGTGCCAGCAGGCGAGTGCCGATACCCGCCGCCGCACCGACGCGAACGTGCTGGAGATGGCCATCGTTCATGATCGCGAGCGGCTCGCCGTTGCCGCTGCGATACAGAATCACGAGCCCGCAAAACGTGCCGGGCTGCACGCAGTACTTGTTCTCCGACTGCGTGCCGTCCGGGGAGGTCGGCCAGTGCACGATGTCCGACTTCAGGCGCACGGCGTAATACCCGCCGCTCGAACCTTCGACCGTCCCGAAGCGGTAGTAGCCGTCTTCCCGGTCGCAGGGCACGTAGGTGTCGATGCGCGGCCGGTAGATGGCGCGATTCTCGGACAGCGCGACGAAGGCCTTCTCCTGCACGTCGATCGCCTCTTGCATCGAGAGCACTTGCGCGACGACGTCGTTGTTGATGAACAGCATGGCGGCGGTTTTCCTTGGGATGGTCGTTGCAGTATTGTCAGGGAGCGGCGCACCGTCAACCGTGATCGTGCGTAACCCGCCAACCCTGGGTTGGGGAGCATGTTCCAACCCAGGGTTGGGGGATTGTGGCGGGGTCAGCGGGCGTCGGGGGAGACGCCGGCCTGCTTGATGATGCGCTTCCAGAGATCGACTTCGCCGCGCACCATCTCGCCGAACTGCGCCGGCGTGCTGGAGGTAGGTACGAAGGCTTCGCCCAGCATGCGATCTCGCACGTCGGCGAGCTTGATCACGCGCGCCACGTCGCGACTGATCTTTTCGACGACGGCGCTGGGCGTGTTGGGCGGCGCGGCGATACCGTACCAGCCGCTAACCTCGAACGGGCCGGTGAGACCGGATTCTTCGACCGTCGGAATGTCCGGCGCGATGGCGAGACGCTCCTTCGCCGTGATGCCCAATACTCGAGTGCGGCCGCGGGCGACCAGCGGCTGCGCCGACATCAGCGTGCAGAACGCCATGGCGATATGACCGCCGGCGACGTCGGCCACTGAAGGCGCCGACCCCTTGTAGGGAACGTGCGTGATCCTGATGTTGGTGCGCACCGAGAGCAGTTCGCCCGCCAGATGCAGGACGCCGCCCACGCCCGATGAGCCGTAGGTCAACGCGCCCGGACGCGTCTTTGCGAGCGAGACCAGTTCCTTGACGGATCTCGCCGGGATGCTCGCGTTCACCATGAGTGCGTAGGGCTGCCCGACGACCTGCGAAATCGGGCTGAAATCGCGCACCAGATCGATCGGCGACTTCGCGCCCAGCATGGCGGCGTTCGTCGCGTGGGTGATGATCATCATGCCGATCGTGTGGCCGTCCGGGGCGGCCTTGTTCACCACCTGCAATCCGATCGTGCCGCTCGCGCCGGTGCGATTGTCGACGATGACTTGCTGCCCCCAGATCTCGGTGAGTTTGGGGGCGATCGTGCGCGCGACGACATCGGTGCCGCCACCGGCCGAGAACGGCACGATCAGGGTCACCGGACGGGTGGGGAAGTTGCTGCTCTGCGCGTGAGCGACGAGTGCGTTCGTGCCGCTCAGCAGCGCAAATGCATACAGCGCCGCAGCGGGGACGTTGCGGGTGGGATCGACGATTGGCATGTTGGCGTTCCTCGGGGTGGAAAGCTCGGATTCATTGCGGCGCGCCGCGATATCGACGCACCAGTTCGATCAGTTCGGGAACATCACGCAGGCGTGCGCCGCTTTCGCGGATCATGAAGACCGGATCCTGATGGCGCTCCTGCTCGGTCCAGGTTTCCGGCGGTTTCGTCGCCCGGGCGCCCAGATGAGCACCGACGTAGCGGGCCCGGGCGATCACGCGAGTGCCGAACAGATGCTGGCGCTCGTGATAGCGCTCGAGCGCGGCTTCGATGCCATCGAGATCTCGCAGCGCATCGGTGAGACATTCCGCATCCAGGGCGGCCTTGGTGACGCCCATGCCGACATGGGGTCGAGCAACGAATGCGGCGTCCCCCAGCAGGGCGGCGCGACCGCGATACATGCGCGGCGTTTCGAGATCGAAGATCGCCTGGAAGAACGGTTGTTTCGCGATCTCCAGTATCGTTACGCACTGCGGGGC
>JBIKKL010000696.1:0-2895 GCA_044360365.1 Burkholderiales bacterium
AATCTCACGCGCAAGCACTTCAAGCGGGCGGATACCACCGCTCGCACATTCGGGAGGAGTTCCATGCAATTCAAGTTCGCACGAGCATTCGGTGGGGTCGCCATGCTCGCCTTCGCTTGCCCAGGGTATGCGCAACAGTGGCCATCGAAACCGATCCGCATCGTCGTACCGTTCACGCCGGCCGGATCCGTCGACGTAGCGGCACGCGCACTGCAAACCCCACTATCGAAAGCGCTCAACCAGAGCGTGGTGGTCGACAACCGTCCGGGTGCGAGCACGATGATCGGCACCGAATACGTCGCGAAGGCGCCGGCCGACGGGCACACCATCCTGATCGCCGGCTTCACGTTCATTGCGAATGCCGTGCTGCGTACCAAACTGCCCTTCGATGCGCAGAAGGATTTTGTCGGCGTCGCCCGCATCGGCGCCGATCCCTACATCATCAGCGTGCATCCGTCGTTGCCGGTAAAGACGATCAACGACATGATCGCGTTCGCGCGCACCCGCCCTGGCCAACTCACCTATGCACACAACGGCAACGGCAGCGCCCAGCACGTGACCGGAGAACTTCTCAAGCTTGCTGCCAAGATCGATGTCACGCCCGTGCCGTACAGCGGCGGCAGCCCTGCCGCGATGGCGGTACTCGGGGGCCACAACACGATACTGATCTCGACCATCGCGACGGCGATCCCCTTCTTCAATACCAAGAAGCTGCGTCCGCTCGCCGTCACGTCGGCCGCAAGGTCGGATCTGGTCAAGGACACGCCGACCATGGCCGAATCAGGATTCCCCGAGTTCGAACTCACCGCGAAGCTCGGCGTCTACATGCGCTCGGCGACGCCCAAAGAGATCGTCGAGAGGATGAGTACCGAAGTGCTGCGTGCACTGCAGACCCCCGAGGTGAAGCAGAGCCTGTTTCGTCAGGGTATCGAAGCGGCCCCGCTCGGAACCGCCGAATACGACGCGCTCATCCGCAAGGAAATCCCGCGCATTCAAAAGATCGTTCGCGAGGCCGGGATCCGACTCGAATGAGGGTCAGCCCGGAGCACGCATCAACATCGCGAACTGGAAGATCAGCAGGCCTGCCATGGCGAACAGGGCCTGCTTGAGCCAGCGCCGGTAGGTTGCCGCCTCGACCCGGTCCCGAATTCGCGCACCGGCGAGCGACATGCCGGCCCCGAGCACGCACAGCGGCAGCGTCGACACCCACATCGAAAGCGGCACGCCGGCGGAAGCGACAAGTGAACCGAACTGCGTGGCCTTCGCCGTGCCGAAGCAAAGATTGAGCGCCCTGACGAGCGCACCCGGCGTGAGTCCCAGCGAGAGGAAGTAGATCAGCAGGGGCGGCGCCGAGATGTTCACCGAGCCCTCGAACAACCCGCCGAGAAAACCGAACACGACGGCGTACGCATGCGGTTTGCGTTTGAGCATCGGCCACTGCGCACGGCCGATCGAATCCAGACCGAGATACGCGAGGATGATCAGGGCGAGAAGGAACGTGAGCGGCGCCGGGTCGAACACGATGAAGACACGGGTGCCTACCAACGCACCGAAGAACATGAAGAGCGGCATGCGCCACCAGTCGCGCAGGGTCTCGCGCACCGACCCACCCGCCACGATCGACACGATGACCACGGTCAGCGTCGGAAGCACGATGATGACGATGGCCGCCTTGATCCCGATGACGAGCGAGATGAGCGGCGTGGCGACCAGCGGAAAGCCGAGGCCCAGCATGCCGTGTACCAGACCGGCACACACCACCGCGAACGCAACGTAGACCAGCGCGAGATACGATAGGGAGCCCAGCCCCTCCATCACGCGCTGGGCAAGTGCAATGCGCGCGCGACTGCTTCAGCGACATGAACAGCTTTGCGCGGCGAGAGCTGATCGATCTGCTCCCGGCAACTATAGCCGGATGCGATGATGACCTCGTCGTCTGCAGCCGCCCGAACCGCCGGCAACAGCTTCATCTCTGCAGCCTTCACCGACAATTCATAAGTCTCGGGTCGGAACCCGAACGATCCGGCCATGCCGCAACACCCGGAATCAATCGCTTTGGCCTCGATGCCGACGCGCTTGAGCAGCGCCATCTCGCCACCCATGCCGAACAGGGCCTTGTGGTGACAATGCCCATGGACGAGCGCGCGTAGCTTGCCGTCGCGCGGCTCGAGCGCCGGCGCGGACTTCAGGAAATCGCTGAAGTAGACCAGCTGCTTCGCGAGCTTCGCCGCGCGCGGATCATCGGGAAAGAGGTTCGGCGACTCGTCCTTGAACACGGATACGCATGCGGGCTCCAGGCCGACGATCGGCGTGCCCTCGTCGATCTCCGACTGCAGCCCGGCGTAGATCTCCAGGAGCTGCTGCTTCGCAATATCGAGCATGCCGAAGTCGTACAAGGGTCGACCGCAGCAAAGCGCTTGCTTGGGCAGCCCCACCGCATAGCCCGCCGCCTCCAGGACGTGCGTCGCCGCGATGAGCGATTCCGGGTGGAAGTGATTGTTGAAGGTATCCGGCCAGAGCAGCACGCGCTGGCCGCCACCGCCAGGTTTCGCTCGTTGTGCAAACCAGCTCGTGAACGTTTGCGCGGCAAACTGCGGCACGCTGCGTGCGTCGGCGACACCGGCCCAGCGCTTGCCCAGCGTGCTCAGGATCGGCATGCGATTGACCAGATTGACCAGACCCGGAGCACGGGCAGCCAGTCGCGCCCAGCGGTGGATCATTCCCATGCTGCGTGCCTGCGGCGGTCGCGGATGCGTCTCGTAGTAGTGCGACAGGAATTCGGCCTTGTACGTCGCCATGTCGACCTGAACCGGACACTCGCTTTTGCAGCTCTTGCAGGAGAAGCACAGATCGAGCGCTTCCTTCACGTCCTCGTTCGACCAGAGATCCTTCAAG
>JBIKKL010000102.1:0-10684 GCA_044360365.1 Burkholderiales bacterium
CCATGCGATACAACGCGCGCTGTCCCGAACCTCTCCGGCGCACGCCATCGGAATCGGGACGGAAGCGCCGAACCCGCCTGCGCACATCGCGGCTGCGCCCCTTCCCGCCTTCGCGCCGATGCGCGACGCCCAGTCATCTCCGCAACAGACCTACACCCCGTCAGCCCAAAGCCGCCTGCCGCTCGGCGTGGCCCAGTCGAACGAGTCCTACCGTCAACTGCTCGAAGCACTGAAGCCCGCCGCATCGGCTTCGCCAAACGTCCAGGAAGATATTCCGCCGCTGGGATTCGCGCTGGCCCAACTCGCCGGGATCTACATCCTCGCGCAGAACCAAGCCGGACTCGTCGTCGTCGACATGCACGCCGCCCACGAGCGTATCGTCTACGAGCGCCTGAAACGCACGCTCGATGCCGGTGCCGTCGCTGTTCAGCAGCTGCTCGTTCCGGTTGCGTTTTCCGCCGACGCACTGGACGTGGCGACCGCCGAGGAGCACGCCGACGTGCTGCGCAAGGTCGGCTTCGAGATCGCTGTTGCCGGTCCGTCGGCACTTGCCGTACGGGCGGTCCCGGCCTTGTTGCGAGATTCCGATGCGAAGCGGCTCGCACTCGACGTACTGCGAGAGATGCGGGAATACGGCGCAGAACGCGTCCTCGACGAGCGTCGAAACGAGCTTCTCGCAACGCTCGCTTGCCACGCCGCAGTGCGCGCCAATCGCGCTCTGACGCTAGCCGAGATGAACGCACTGTTGCGCGACATGGAAGCGACCGACCGCGCGGATCAATGCAATCACGGCCGCCCCACCTGGTTCGCGGTGTCCCTCAACGAACTGGACAGCCGCTTCATGCGCGGCCGGTGAAGCTCGCCCGATGAGCACGCCAGAGAACATTGCCCTGCGCAGCCGCAACGCCGCGGCCCTCCCGCCCGCGATCATGCTGATGGGTCCGACGGCGAGCGGCAAGAGCGCGCTCGCGCTCGAGCTCGCACAGCGTTTCAACTGCGAAATCGTGAGTGTCGATTCTGCCCAGATCTATCGGCACATGAATATCGGGACGGCAAAACCGTCTGCCGACGAGCAAGCCGGCGTTGCGCACCATCTCATCGACATCGTCGAGCCGCATGAATCGTATTCGGCCGCGCGGTTCCGGGACGACGCACTGATCGCCATGCGAGAGATTGTCGAACGCGGACGCACGCCGCTGCTCGTGGGCGGCACGATGCTGTACTTCAAGGCGCTGACCGAAGGCCTGAACGATCTGCCGGAGGCGGATCCGACCATTCGACTCGTCATCGACACCATGGCCGAAGAGAAGGGCTGGCCCGGACTGCACGAGGAACTGCGGCGTGTCGACCCGCAGGCGGCCGGCCGCATCAAGCCAAACGATGCGCAGCGCATACAGCGTGCTCTGGAGATCTTCTACATCACCGGCAAGAGCATGTCCGCACTCCTGAGCAAGCCGAAGTACGTGTATCTGCCGTATCGCATCTGCTCGCTTGGCATCGAAATCAAGGATCGGGAGCAGTTGCACGCACGCATCGAAGAGCGCTTCGAGATCATGCTCGAACTCGGACTCATCTCGGAGCTGCGCAAGCTGCGCCGGACGTACGCACTGGATCCCGACATGCCTTCGATGCGGTGTGTGGGCTATCGGCAGGTCTGGCGTTATCTCGACGGCGAATATGCGCTCGGCACGCTGCGCGAAAAAGCCGTCGTCGCGACGCGCCAGCTCGCGAAGCGGCAGATGACATGGCTGCGTGCGACGCACGGCATTCACTGGCTCGATTCCGCCAGCGAGACCTTGGCGGAGGAAGCCGCCGCAAGGGTCCGCAGCCACGTCGACGGCCAGTAGCCGGTCAGCGCGTATCCGCGTTTGCAGGGTCCAGCGTCGCGACGCGGGTTTGCGCACTCCCGCGTGCGAACCGGATATCCAGGGTATCGCCGCTCTTAAGCGATGCACTGTCCCGTACGACGTTGCCGCGCTGGTCCGTCGCAATCGAATAGCCGCGCTCGAGTACTGCCTGCGGGTTCAATGCCTCCAGTCGTGCGCCGGCCGCAGCGAGACGGGCGGACAGGGCATGCGACTGATGCGCTTGCGCTGTCTGCAGCCGCAGCGCCCGCTGGTGCAGTTGCTCAAGATGTCGGCCTGTATCGGGCCCACCCGAACGAAATCGCCGCACCAGGTCGGCAAGACGCCAGACCCGGGCATCGACCGCCTTTGTCGCACACGCGCCGAGGCGGGCGGCGAACTGACGCAAATGGCGCTGCTCCGAACGGACGCGCTCGCCGGGGTGTACGAGCCGTCGGCCGAAAAAATCGAGCGTCTGAGCACTGACCTCGAACTTTCGTCGCAGCGAACGTCGCATGCTCTCACCCGTCTGAACGATCTGCCGCAAGACCATGATCCGGTCCGGGCTCACCGCTTCGGCGGCCGCCGACGGCGTGGGCGCGCGCAAGTCAGCCACGAAGTCCGCGATGGTGAAATCCGTTTCGTGCCCGACTCCGCTCACGACAGGGAGATTGCATTCGAAGATCGCGCGCGCCACCACCTCCTCGTTGAATGCCCACAGATCCTCGATACTGCCGCCGCCACGACATACCACAAGCACGTCACACTCCTCGCGTGCGGATGCCATGGCAATGGCATCCGCGATCGACTTGGCCGCACCGTCGCCTTGGACGGGCGTTGGGTACACGATCACCGGGATCGCAGGCATGCGTCGCTTCAATACGCTCAGGACGTCGCGCAGCGCCGCTGCCTTGGTCGAAGTCACGACACCAATGGCCCGCGGGAAAGGCGGAAGCGGACGCTTGCGGGCAATCTCGAAGAGACCTTCGGCGGTCAACTTCGCCTTGAGACGTTCGAACGCCTCGTACAGCGACCCCATGCCGGCTCGGCGGATCGCCTCGACATTCAGTTGAAACTCTCCGCGCGCCTCGAACAGCGTCACGAGGGCGCGGACTTCCACCTGCATCCCGTTGCGAATCTGCCAGTCGAGCAATCGAGCACGGTTGCGAAACATCGCACAGCGAACCTGGGCACCCGCCTCCTTGAGCGTAAAGTAGCAATGCCCCGACGCGGCACAGACGAAATTCGACACTTCGCCGCGGACCCACGACAGAGGCAAGGCTTGCTCGAGCACGTCCCGGGCGAGCCGGTTCAATGCGGCGACGCCCAGAATCGGCGGGCTCGGCGGGGCAAACTCCGAGGGGAATGAAGGGAGGGGCACCCGCGGATTCTACGCTCGCCCGAGGGGGCGGGCCGCGTGTGTTTTGTTCGAGGAAAAAAGTTCCCCAGGAAGCGTTCCGCCAGCCCAACGAAACCGCGGTGGAGCAGGTTCATCCACACGTGTCAAGAAATTGTCACGAAAGCTGCTGAAGGATCGACCTCTCCCAGGGAGAAATATATAAGTATCTGATTAATTGATAGTTTAATGTCGATTAATTTTTGACCGCCTACTCAAAAAGCCTGTGTCAGACTCGACTTAGGAGATCTTTTTACAAATTATGCACAATGTTATCCACAGACTTTGTGGATTAAAGTCCTTCTGCTTCTTGTTGACATTCTGGCGTGTTCGTGGCGGGTTCGAGCATGGTACAAAGGTTGCCGAAGGCCTACGCGCAGGCTAAAGTTCGCGGCTTTGACAGGGACGGCGACGTGTGGAACATCATCCAAGCGGCCGGGTGGCCGATCTGGCCGCTCATTTTTGCGTCGATCATCGCGCTGGCCATCATTGTGGAGCGCGCCTGGTCGCTTCGCGACAGCGTCGTTGCCCCTCCGAATCTTCTGGCGCAGGTCGTCCAGGAATTGCAGCAGTCCGGCGTCACGCCCCAGATGGTGACGCGGCTCAATCAGGGATCGCCTCTGGCGCGAATACTCGCTGCGGGGCTGCGCAACGCACGCACTTCACGCGAGATCATGCGGGAAGCCATCGAAGAAACCGGGCGCGGCATCGCCCATGAACTCGATCGGTTCCTGACCACGCTGGGCACCATCGCATCGATGAGTCCGCTGCTCGGCCTTTTCGGTACTACCATCGGCATGATCGAAATGTTCAGCGCCCAGACACCGACCGGCCTCAACCCCGTGCAACTCGCGCACGGCATATCCGTTGCGCTCTACAACACCGCCTTCGGGCTGGTCGTCGCCATTCCGAGCATGATCTTCTATCGTCACTACCGAGCGAAGGTAGATGCCCTGGTCGTGACCATGGAACAACAGGCCGTGCGCCTCGTGGACATCGTTCACGGCGCTCGCGCCGGCTGACGGCTCGCGCACGTACGATGAACTTCCGCCGCGGACAGGAACGAGAAACGCCCGAGATCAATCTGATCGCGATGATCGACGTGCTGCTCGTCATCCTGATTTTCCTCATGGTGACGACGACTTTCACCCGCTTTGCCGAAATCAAGATCAACTTGCCCACCGCCGCAGCCAACAAACCCACCGAGCGCGCCAACGAGATCCAGATCGGCGTCGATGCCCTGGGCAAGTACCTCATCGATCGCAATCCGGTGGAGTTCGCCTCGGTGGAACAACTGGCCGGCGAACTGCGTCGCGCCGCAGTCAATCAAAAAGACCCGGTGATCGTGATCAATGCCGATGCGAAAGCCTCGCACCAATCCGTGATCAACGTGATGGAGGCCGCGCGACTCGCCGGACTGACGCGCATCACTTTCGCGACCCAGGGTCCGGCGCAGTGATATCGAGCGGGGCCCCGAGGCGCCGCGCTGGAGAAACCCGTTCCATCATGCCGGTCACTGCGACGCCCAACAGCCTGCTCGATCCGTGCGGAAGATTTCTGCCCGCCCTTCTCTACCATGACCTGCTCGACCGCCTGAACGGACGGCGCGACCGCGCCCGCTCACGCTGGGGAGCGATCGGACGACCGGATGCGCCGGGCAAGCTGCTTTGGGTCGCGGCCGCCGATAGCCGCGAGAGCGTACGGCTTGGCGTCGAACTCGTCCGCACGCTTGCCGCGCGCCGTCCCGATCTGAGCATCACGTTGACCTTCGAGGCCCGATACCCGGAGTTGCTTGCGCCCATCGAATCGAATCCGCGCATCGTTTGGAGCTATGCCCCGGCCGATTATGTCGGATCGATGCAGTCGGTCTGGCGCAGATTGCTGCCGTTCGGCATCATCCTCGCCGGCATGACGCCGAGGCAAAACCTGGTGCGGCTGTGCAGCGCGTGCCACCAAGCCTTGCTGGTGGCCCCGCCGGGCTTTGCCGTCGGACGCTACGAGCGCATCTATCCGGGGCACCGTCAGACCTTCGAAGGTCGCAACGTCGCTCCTCCCGCAGACCTCGATGTCCTGATGTTGCCTGCGGCGTGCGCCGACGATACGCGACTGTCGGGGATGCTGGCCGCTCGCACCGCCTATCTGTGGCACGGGGCAGACGAAGCGAAGGCCAAGCGCGTCTTTGCACTCTTCCGGGGCCGACTGCCGCAGTCGGTCATGTTGGCGGCGGGGCCGGTCGTCCCGTCGCTGCGTCGGTATCACACGGAAACGGTCACCCTGAGCGAATGGCCTGGCCAGCCCGTACCGCCCGACAAACTCGTACTGATCGATAGTCCCGGCGCATTCGCGGGCCTGCGCCCCGGCCCGATCGCCACGCATTTCGATACGCCGCAGCACACGTTGCTCTGGCAATCGATGGCAGCCGGTGCCGCCGTCTCTGCAGCTTGCACGGACTGGATCGAAGCGCCGGGCGCGCGCGCAGCGACAGCCATTCGCGATGAGGAGAACGCACTGATCGATGCCTGGCGAACCCTCGACGGCGATGCTTCGACCAAGTCGGACGCAGCCAAGCGTGCACGCGATGCATACGAGGGTGAACTGGTGCTGGCTCAAAGGGCCTTGGCCGACTTGGTCGGACGTGTCGCCGCATGGCAATGAACGCGCCCCCGGATCGCGGTGCCGTTCAAGCATGAAGGTACGCGAGCGCATTGAACGCCTCTGGTATCGTCAGGGAACGCCGCACGTCGCCTTGCGCTCGGCAGCGTGGCTCTACGGCAAGCTGATCGTACTGCGGCGCTCCATGTACCATCGAGGCATGCTGAACTCGGTGCGACTGCCGGTGCCCGTCGTGGTCGTCGGCAATATCACCACGGGCGGCACCGGGAAAACGCCTCTTACGCTGTGGCTGGCCGACGCACTGGCGAATCGCGGCCGCAAACCCGGCATTGCCTGCCGCGCCTACGCTGCGACGGCCAGGACTGCCGGCCCGGTTACCCCATTGGACGATCCGGCAATCAAGGGAGACGAAGCCGTACTGATGGCGATGCATGCGAACTGTCCCGTCTGGAGCGGCCCCAATCGCGCGGCGACCGCCGCTGCCATGGTTGCGGCGCACCCCGCGATCGACCTCGTCCTTTGCGACGACGGCCTACAGCACTACGGGCTCGCACGCGACGTCGAATTGGCGGTCATCGACGCCGCCCGCGGTTTCGGCAACGGCCGGCTTCTGCCTGCGGGACCTTTGCGCGAGCCGATCACGCGCCTGGCGAACGTCGATGCCATCGTGATCCACGGCAACGATAAAGTCGATGCGCTTCCCCGGGATGTCCCTCGCTTCTCCATGCGGCTGACAGGCGCCGTCGCTGCTCGGGTAAGCGATCCTGCGCATACGCGTCCCGTGGACGCGTTCAAGGGCCACCGCGTGTGCGCCGTAGCCGGCATCGGCCATCCCGATCGATTCTTCCGTCACATCGCAGCGCTCGGCATCGACGCCATTGCGCATCCGTTCCCGGATCATCATCGCTACACGGAGGAGGATCTGCGACGCATTCAGGCAGACTTCGTGCTGATGACCGAAAAGGATGCGATAAAATGTCGTAACTTCCGGGACGATCGATTGTGGATGCTCCCGGTCAGCGCACAGGTCGATGCGGCACTTGTCGACAGCATCATGGAGTGCATCGGCGACGAATCACCGCTCGGACGGCCAGCCGGATCGACACCGAAGCACGATTGAAAGGTCTGAACGATGGACGCGAAGCTGCTCGATATCCTGGTCTGCCCCTTGTGCAAGGGCGCCCTGGTCTACCATCGCGACCGCCAGGAACTCGTGTGCAAGGCAGACCGCCTGGCGTATCCGATCAAGGATGGCATTCCGGTCATGCTCGAGGACGAGGCCCGCAAGCTTGCCGCCGAAGAGGAAACCTGATGCCAGCACCGGGATTCAAGGTGGTCGTGCCTGCCCGTTACGCGTCCACGCGACTACCCGGCAAGCCCCTGCTCGACATCGAAGGCGTACCCATGGTCGTCCGGGTGGCGCGACAGGCGCAAGCATCGGGCGCCACCGAAGTCATCGTCGCCACGGATCACGACGGCATAGCGAAGGTCGCCCACGAGCATGGCATAGCGGCCCGGATGACCGCCGCCGACCACCCGAGCGGCACCGATCGAATCGCGGAAGTCGCGCGTGCGTGCGGCTGGACCGCAGACGATATCGTCGTCAATGTCCAGGGCGACGAACCCCTGATCGAGCCGGCGCGCATTGCGGATCTTGCGGCAACACTTGCGGGCGAGACCGATGCCGCCATTGCAACGCTCGCATGCCCGCTGCGGGAGTTCAGCGAATTTACGAATCCCAACGTCGTCAAGGTCGTGCTCGACAAGCGTGGCCATGCACTGTATTTCAGCCGAGCAAGCATTCCCTATCCGCGTGACACGATGAACGCCGGCAGCGGCGAACTACCGCACGATCTGCCCGTGTATCGACACCTTGGCCTGTATGCGTTCCGGTGCAGTTTTCTGCAGGCGTACGCCGCGCTGACGCCAGCGCCGATCGAACGTCACGAAGCCCTGGAGCAGTTGCGCGCACTGTGGCACGGCTACCGCATTGCCGTATCCATCTGCACGGCATCGCCCATTGCCGGTGTGGATACCGAAGCCGATCTCGACCGCGTCCGACGACATGTTCGCAATCTGGCAGCGGCGAGGGGCTGACAACATGGCCGCAGCAAGCGTTATGATTCGCACCCCGTCTCTCGCGAGTTCGGACTGCATTTGCGCATCCTCATCGATACTCTCGAAGACACCATGAAAGTTATCCTGCTTGGAATGCCCGGCGCCGGAAAAGGCACACAAGCCCAGCACATCGTCGCCCGCTATGGCATCCCGCAGATCTCCACGGGCGACATGCTGCGCGAAGAGATCCGTGCGGGCACACCGCTCGGCGTGGAAGCAAAGGGCTACATGGACCGTGGAGCGCTCGTACCCGATGAGCTCGTCATTGCACTGGTCAAGAATCGGGTGGCACGCGCAGACTGCGCGAAGGGCTATCTTTTCGATGGGTTCCCGCGGACGATCGCACAGGCCGAAGCCATGCGCCGACAGGGGATCCCGATCGATTTCGTGATCGAGATCGAAGTGGCCGACAGCGAGATTCTGCGCCGCATGAGCGGTCGACGTGTCCATCCGAGCTCGGGGCGCACGTACCACATCGAATTCAATCCGCCCAAGGTCGAAGGCAAGGACGACGTGAGCGGCGAGCCGCTCGTGCAACGGCCCGACGATCAAGAAAACACCGTCCGCAAGCGCATCCAAACCTATCACGCGCAGACGAAGCCTCTGGTCGCCTACTACGACGACTGGGCGAAATCGGCAGAACCCGGCGCGCCCAGGTACGTCAATGTAAAGGGGGTCGGATCGATCGAGGAGATCCGCGACAAGATCTTCGGCGAGCTCGACGCATCCTCGTGACATGCTGCGGATCTGCCACACAGGGCATTAGCCCGAACGCGGCTCACTGACAACGCCGCACCCACGCGCATTCGCCGAAGTCCGCTGCCCAGAACCGCCGCCCATCCCGCCGATCGACCGCAGGAATCGCCGACCATGCCGAAGAAGAATCTGTTCTATGCGCAGTCCGGCGGCGTCACCGCCGTCATCAATGCAACCGCAGCTGCCGTCATAGAGACAGCCCGCCAATACAAGCGACAGATCGGCAAGGTCTATGCAGGCCGCGACGGCATCATAGGCGCCCTGACCGAAGATCTCATCGACACCTCCAGGGAGCCGGCCGCATCGATCAAGGCACTGAAGCACACGCCGGGCGGCGCCTTCGGCTCGTGTCGCTACAAGCTGCGCGACATCGCAAACGATACTGCGCAGTACGAGCGCCTGATCGACGTTTTTCGCGCTCACGACATCGGCTACTTCCTCTACAACGGCGGCAACGATTCGGCCGATACGTCGCTCAAGATTTCAATGATCGCCGAGAAGCTCGGGTATCCGCTGGTTTGCATCGGCATTCCGAAGACGGTCGACAACGATCTGCCGGTGACCGACTGCTGCCCCGGATTCGGTTCGGTGGCGAAGTACGTTGCGACCAGCGTGAGGGAAGCAGGCTTCGACGTCGACTCCATGGCCCGCACCTCGACTCGGGTGTTCGTGCTCGAGGTCATGGGACGCCATGCCGGATGGATCACAGCCGCATGCGGGCTCGCTGCCGAGGCGGAAGGCGAGGCGCCGCACATCCTGCTGCTGCCCGAGGTGAAGTTCGACCAGGAAAGATTTCTTGCCAAGGTCGACGAGTGCGTGAAGCGCTACGAATCCTGCACGATCGCTGTTTCGGAGGGACTGCGGCGCCCGGACGGCAAGTTCGTATCCGAGACCGGCCTCCACGACGCCTTCGGTCACGCCCAATTGGGCGGTGTCGCCCCGGTCGTCGCGCACCTCGTGCAGGAGAAGCTCGGCTACAAGTATCACTGGGCCGTGGCCGATTACCTTCAGCGTTCGGCGCGTCACATCGCATCGAAAACCGACCTGGAACAATCCTATGCCGTTGGCAAGGCTGCGGTCGCGTTTGCGGTGAAAGGCTACAACGGAACAATGCCCGTCATCGTCCGCAAGTCGAATCGCCCCTACCGTTGGGTCGTCGGCAAAGCGAATCTCGTCGATATCGCGAACCGGGAGAAATTCATTCCGCCGCACTTCATTCGCGAGGACGGCTTCCACATCACCGGTGCGTGCCGCGAGTATTTGCTGCCCCTGATCGCGGGCGAAGCCTATCCGCCTTTTCGCAACGGCCTGCCCAGGTACGTGCGACTGAAGAACCGCCCCGTCGCGAAGAAGCTTGCGCAGAGTTTCAGTCTATAGCGCGCCATGTCGGCGCAAGTCGAGCCTGTACTTTGTCAAGTCGATCGAATGCGGCATCCGCCGAGCGATTCGGGTTAGAATTGCGCGTTTTTTCATAGTGGCACGGTTCCCGCCGGCCGCATATCGTCTTTAACGCAAAAAGGGAGAAGGTCCATGTCTGGGGGACTCGTCCTCGCGCTCGTATGCGCCGTCGTCGCGATTCTTTACGGCGTGATTACCAGCCGCTCGATCCTCGCATTGCCCGCCGGCAATGCACGGATGCAGGAGATTGCCAAAGCCATTCAGGAAGGGGCTTCGGCCTATCTGAATCGTCAGTACACGACAATCGGCATCGTCGGCGTCATTCTGTTTTTTGCCATCGGCTTCGCGCTTTCGTGGCCTACGGCCATCGGGTTTCTCATCGGTGCAGTCCTCTCCGGCGCGGCCGGGTATATCGGGATGAACGTCTCGGTTCGCGCGAACGTGCGTACCGCCGAGGCAGCCCGCGGCGGTCTCGCCCCTGCCTTGAGCGTGGCCTTTCGCGGTGGCGCCATTACCGGCATGCTGGTGGTCGGTCTGGGCCTCCTCGGCGTCGCGGGTT